>CAZAIY010000192.1:0-3177 GCA_964485295.1 uncultured Oxalobacter sp.
ACTTATCGATGCAATTTCCATTACATCTAGCGTTCCCAGTTCAAAAAAACGGGATATAGCCTTATGTCTTAAATCATGAAAATGCAAATCAACAATCTCTAGACTTTTTATCATAAATCGCCAAGTTGATTTAAAACCTTCCGTCGTATAAAAAAATACCCGTCCTTTTTTCTTGTTTCCCAAACGCATTAATGCATCACGGGCACGATAAGATAAGGGAACATCTCTTTTATTACCATTTTTTGTTTCGGGCAAATGGGCAACTCTTTTTCTCAAATCAATATTTTCCCAGCGAAGATTAAGTATTTCACTTTGCCTCATTGCTGTTTCTAAAGCCAATACAATGATAGAGTAAAGTGTCGGATTCGCATGATAATAGGCATGCTTTAACAATATCCTTTCTTCTCGACTCGTTAAACGACGTTCCCTGCCAGGAGGCAGCTTGGGTTTTCTTACATTTTTTACAGGATTTTGCTCACAAAGTCCCCATTCAATACGAGCAACATCAAAGAAATTGGATAATAAGGACATCTCCAATCTAACACTGGATGCTGAAATTGAATTTCCTGTTTTAGGGTTGATTTGTTTTAATCTTTCGTCTCGATATGTTGCAATATCCATTGAAGATATGTTTCGAACAAATTTTTTTCCCAAAAAAGAACGTGAAATTTGTTCAATACGATATCGCTCCTGTTTATAGCCTTTTTTAAGTATGGATATCGTTGCTCCATATCTTTCCAATGCATTTCGCAATAATTGTCTTTTTTTCATCCGTACTAGAATAATGAACAGTTAATATCGTTTTTCAGAGGAATAAATAACTGCTTTTATTTTAGATTGTATGGCAGAGTACAGGGGAAGTCAGCTTTTCTCTTCTAAGAATAGGCTTTCTTTCAAATTAATTTTCAATTAAATTCACTATACTTTATAAAAAATCAATTATTGTCATGATGAAATGAAGATTCTTACCGAAAATATTCGGCAGGCTATCAGGCAAGGCTGGCGTGTCGGGATTAAGGAAAATAATTACATTACGGTGTTTGAAGTCGTCTCTCGTTTAGGATCTCATATAAAAGGAGACGAAAAATGGGTTCTTTATCCCAAAACAGAAAAAAAAGAGGATGGACCCATAATGATCAATCCTCGTCTTTTTATTGATTTGGATATTAGTCAACTTGTCTATTGTCATTCCCGTTCAAACGGGCAAGAATACATTGATGAAACCATGCTTGACCAATTCATATGAAATCCAAAATCCAATTTTATCTGATACTAACAGTTTACATTCAAAAATCATCCAACAAACATATTCTTTTTTATTTATCAAATATGTGCTGATTTATTAATTGCGTTGCAAATTCCACAAAATGAGGACAACCCTCTTTAGTATATTTTTCAAGTAACTCACTACATAAGATACTTCCCATTTTTTCTTCAAAAGCATTTACGATTTCCCGACATTTTGCTTCTGATTCATTTAAACCGGCAATCATAAGCATAGCGGTTACTGCACCACAGGTTTGGCCTTTACCCATACCTCTGCCAAAACCAGCAGTCAAATTTATTGCCTGATTTTCAGTTAAACCTATTAGATCCGCATAAGTCAATACAATTGCCTGTGCACAATTCATTCTTTTATTGCTATTGAAAGGTTTACGAAATCTAAAAACTGCTTTATCAGATCTTTCTTTCATGCAACATGCCTAAAGAAATGATTAAATAATTTTCCTATTCAATACGATTACCGATAGGAACTTTCCAAAATTGCAACACAGTCATCTTCTGAAAGTGGAACAGGATCCATCGCAAAAAGATCTCCCATGGTATCCCTGGCATTTTTTGCATACTTTCTCAAGTCATCTTTTGCAATACCATAGTCAGACATCTTTAACTCAGCAACACCACAGGCTTGTTGTAATTCAACCAAAGCATCGACAAAATCCATCGCTTTAGTTGCATTTTTTTTGCCCATCGCTTTAGCCATCGTAATCATCCTCTCATCGCATGCTCCCGCTTTAGCAAAATGAGAATAATAAGCACGACTTAACATTATCAAACCTGCTCCATGAGGCAAATTCGGATGGAAAGCTGAAAGAGCATGTTCAAGAGAATGCTCCGAAGTAATAAAGCAACTGCTAAGTACCATACCTGATAAAGTATTCGCCAAGGCAACCCCTGCTCGGGCATCTTCATTTTTACCATTTTTAACCGCCTGAGCAAGATTACTGCTTACCAGTTCAATGGCTTTCAAAGCATAAAGGTCACTCATGAAATTAGCTGATTGACTGATATATCCCTCTGTAGCATGAAAAAGCGTATCGAACCCCTGATAAGCCGTTAGCATTGGTGGAACACTAATCATCAAATCCGGATCGACAACAGCTAATACCGGAAACGTTTTATCATATCCAAAGCCAATTTTTTCATTTGTTTCTTCTTTAGTCACAACAGTCCAAGGATCCGTCTCTGAACCTGTACCAGCGGTAGTACTGATAGCAACAACTGGCAATGGATCATTGGGAATAGGCTCTCCTTTTCCGCTTCCTCCGAAGACATAATCCCAATAGTCACCTTCATTATTCGCCATAATTGCAATAGATTTAGACGCATCCATTACACTACCACCGCCCAAACCAATGACAAAATCACAACCTGCATTACGAGCAACATGACTGCCATCCATTACATTGTCTTTTGTTGGGTTTGGTTGAATTTTGTCATAGACAACATAATCTATCTTGGCCAAATTCAATTCATTAATCAGTCGATCCAGATAACCATTGGCCCGTATTGATTTTCCTGTTGATATAACAATCAGTGCCTTTTTTCCTGGAAGCACACACTCATGCAAATGATTTAATTGTCCTTTTCCAAAAAGAATTCGTGTGGGAATAAAATAATTGAAAAACATAATGCAAGACTCCTTATGTAAATATAAACAAACCTTTTGGATATTTATGTATCAACACATGCCCGTCCATTGACTTATCAAACTTTTTCAAGAAATTACATTGAATTTCATCATGCGCTCTTATCAATCACTTTTTCATTTTAACGATAATGTTCCGTATCGAATAGAACGAACAAATAACAGAATTATCCAATTAAAACCAGAACCCATTGTAATTTTTATTTATGGATCAAAACCTTACTGGTAAAATTATTTTGTATCCTAAC
>CAZAIY010000193.1:0-3127 GCA_964485295.1 uncultured Oxalobacter sp.
GCGATGGTAAATAATTTCTCCATCATGAGCGATTACCACAACCGTTCCTGGTGTTAAAGCATCAGCTAGGCAGTCTTCAATTGTAAAATCAACAGCTTCAATTAGTGTTTTATATTTGTCTTGCATATTTATCCTTTTACCAGAAACTTCAAACAACACATAACGATTTTATTAGCTTGTTTTTTTTGAAAAAATGTTCGGGAATAAATCTCCATTCAAGGAGATTCAATTTTTTTTCAAATCCATTTTAAGCGAAAACGTAAAAATTGCACCTTAAATTGTATTTGCCGGATGAAAAAGATTTTTATATCAAAAACAGGCTTTTAGCCACTTATGACATTGAAATGAAAATTTTTAGTTGTAGTTTTTAGGAAAGAGCGTTGGATCGATAGGACGCAATTTTTTAAGCAGAGCTTTTCCGTGATCAAGAGAATTGTTTTTTGACGTTGAAATACTAATTATGCTGTAGCGGGAGTTGTTCCCTGTAAAGTACCAAATGTCTTTGGTTGCTCCCATTATGCTCTCTACTATCCATGTGCCGTCCTGTTCCACGGGTTCTCCGATGCTCGCATTAAGATTGTAACGGTTATCCAGATCTTTTAGATTGCTATACAAAGCTTTTGCCGCTTCTTCTGCTTTTTTAGGAACGGCACAAACGGTAATGTCTACATCCACTTTTTTGTTTCGTAAGATTACCCAGGTTTCGGCTTTATCGCCATTAATACAGGTTTTTTTAAAACCTGGATCAATTTCGACCCAGTTTTCCGGGAGTTTAATATCATGAAAAAAGCGTAAGCTGTTTGCAGTTGCCGTACAGCAAAGAGTCCAAAAGCAGATAAGAACCAGTGTTTGTCTCATTATCTTTCCCATACCCCAAAAACTGCTGTTATTTGCTAAGAACGGTCTTTTCCAACGTATGAATGGCTGTACACAATAACAGAGTAACCAATAAGAATTTATTGTGTTTTTTAAAATAAAGAAATTCAGTCTAAAAAATTTGGGTGGATTTTTCAATTAATTTTTAGAGGATTCCCAAAGGGAATTGTAAAGAAGATTCTTTTTCTTTAATTCTTTATTAAGTTCAGCTTCTCCCAATTCTTCAATTAATGTTTTTCTTTTTGAAAAAATAGAAGTTCCCAATCCGAGTCGACTTCCTTCTATTTCATAGCCAATTGATTCTATAAGAGAAGGGAAAATATCAACCTGTGTGAATTCACGTTTGAGATAGGGAGCTTTTTTTCTTGCATGAATGAATGTATTGAAAATAAATCGGGAATCATTGGGTACTTTCTTAAAAAGTTGGGCACCTGCTTTTTTATTTTTTCTGCCGCCACTTCTCATCATTAAATGGTCACCAATAAAAACAACGGTAGTATTTTTCGCAAAAGGCTGTTTTTTTACCCATTCAAGAAATTCATGGGCCAAATAGGATGCGTGATAGATGGTGTTTTCCGTTTCTGTCGGAAATAATTTTCTTGAATTGGGCGTTTCATTCCCAAAATGAGTGTCAATGGTTGCCATTACAGCAAAAAAAGGTTTTTTATCTGATAGTTGTGTAATTTTTTCTTTAAAAAACTTATAGGTGTATTCATCATAAAACCGATTTTTGATTTTTGCTTCCACCGTTGCCATTGCTTGATCGTTTTTATATCGATCAATCATGTGGTTCATGTCATAAAACATGTTAAAGCCATGTGACTTTAAAAAAACATCGGTGCCGCTGAATCGGCCATTGGTTCCCTGTACATATAAGTTTTGATAACCTTCTTTTTCCAGTACCTGTCCTACTGAAAAGGCATTGGGTGCGAATTCGGAAAGGGATCCTCCAACAACTAGATAGCGACCTATTTGCATGAGATAGGTAATAGGTACTCCAATCATACTGCTTACAAGAGCAGGTTGTGTTGGCATTTGGGCATAACCTTGCTTGAAATGGGAAAAGGACTGATTTTTAACAGCCATTTCACTTAAATGCGGGGTAAGATTTTGAGGCATTAATGCTTTATCTGTGAAAGTTTTCTCCATACTTTCCAAATAAACAACAATTAAATTCCATTTCTTCCCATCTGAAGGCGGCTTGATTTGAGCTTTTTGCGGATCAACATAATATTTTTCATAGAATTGGCTGACATTGGCATTGTATTGTTCCTGTAAGTTTTTGTTTACATTGAACATTTTGTTGATGCGAATGCCGCTGAAAATAAGGATCAAAATGCCGGTTAAACAAATGGCAGTATTAAAGTACGGCATTACTCTTGAAAAGAGTTTTCCAAAGCGATTTTCTTTTTTCGCTAATTGAAACCCTATAACTTTTAGAGCAATTAGTAACAGGGTTATACAAATAGCAAATAGCAAAACTTTGGTGAAAAAGGTTCTGACAAATTCGGATTCGGCGCCTTCCAGTGGAACATTCAAAAAAAAGATAATTTGCTCAAAAGTTGCGCTGTGGAAATTTTTGCTGAACCACTTGATAAATCTTAGCAGGCAAAGAGAAATAAAGAATATGAAAAAAATAACAGTGGATTTGATCAGTTGGGCTATGGAAATGTTTTGACGAAAAATTTTCATTTCTAGTAAATTTTTTAAGCTAATTTCGCGTTTTGCTATACAACAGGGGTTTATTTGGAACCGGCTTCTGATAAGAATTGGTATTTTTGAAAATTTCTTTTTTGGCTGATTCAGTGTTGTAGTTGGCGCTGTTGAGTTTTTATAAGTGGCTTCTCTTATGGATTTAGAGATGATTGGCACCATAGTTTAGCTAAACGCTATACATAAATCAATAGCTTTTTGCGAATCGACATATGCTTTTCATGTTGTTAGCGTAATGATATGAAAGATGAAAAGTCGAAAAAACGAGGGCAAATTCATAATGAAGTCTTAAAACAGGCTTTACATCATCTCATTGAAATTTATGTACCACATCGGTTTGCTTCAGAAAGAGAAATGGCGGAATTCCTGGATTTTTCGCCTGCCCATTTTTCTCAAATGAAAAATGGTTTTAGAACTATTGGGAAAGATTCTGCTGAAAAAATTGAAAGAGGTTTGCAACTGGGTATAGGTGGACTGTATCAGCATCAGGATAATTCTAATAAGATTTGTGTCAAAGAAACATCTAAAGATCTGGTTG
>CAZAIY010000194.1:0-3114 GCA_964485295.1 uncultured Oxalobacter sp.
ACTTGCCTTTTGACAGTTGTTCTTAACACCGGATTGGCTATTTAATGACAAGTCAGAATTGGTGCGTCTTTTAGTGCGATTTTGAGTTTACAAATGACCTGTTGTTAATCGGTCAATAAGATGAAGTAGGGTAAAAAGTTATTTAAGGAGGAGGCAGAAAAGATAAGAATAGCGATAAGTGCAAACTAAAATGGACTTGTCAAATTATGTTTTGCACAAACCTTTCTGCAATTTGCAAAAAAACTTTTTTCATTAACAAAGTTGCAGAAATCAGTTTTTGATGGATTTGTTTACCAAAACCCATTTCGAACGTGTACGGGAACCTTGATTCACACGCTCGACGCATCAAGTGGTTGGGGCATGAATGTCACAGCCGAACTTCCGGATGAATCGGAAGAAACGGAAGTTGAAAGTATCGAGATTTGAAGTTGCCGGCAAGTTACCGACAAGTTAAATTTAGTTTTAGGCTAATCGCATAGTTTTTTATCTATGCCAGCTTGTCTCAAAATGCTGTTAGCAGTGTGGCGTGATTCGACAGTTACAGCGACGGCAAAAGTTTTTTTGTGTGATAGGAGAAAACCACATTTTGTAGCTTCATTTTGCTTGTCTTTGAAAACTACAATTATGTTCGAGTAGAATTTTTCGAAGTTTTGGGTAAAGTGAACTTCCCATCTTTTAATTGAAAGTAAGAGCGACTCTGTGAGTCACATAGTTCAGAACATAATTTGCGTCTCTTGCCGGAAATCCGTTTGCTTTAATCAACTCGGGAATAATGAGGTTGGCTCGCTTAATAACAGCGTCGTGGCTATCACCTTCTGTTGCCAAACCAATTTCATCACACAACGCGACCCAGACATTAACTTCTGAATCAAAGATCACTTCAATGTTGAACGAATGATCGATACGTACTCCGTCAAGCTCTTTCATTTGAGGAAACAGTGCAAAATTCTTTTTCAGTTCATCCTTTTTCATAACCAAACACTTCATCTCAAATTGGTAAATAATGTTACCGCAATAACTAATAAGCGATTAAAACACTCATCATAAATGATGTGACAAATTAAGTTTAATTTTTAGGCAACTTTTAAAATTAAACATGATTTGTCGTAAAATTTTTGTGCCAAAATTGTGACGGAGAATAATATCAAATCAAGTGCTTGCTGACACCATAACTTGTTGATTTTAAAATGTTTATAAAAACGGCTTTAGGTCTTTTAATCCGTTTACCGGAAGACAGACGCTCCATTGCTTTGGATAAAGCAGATTGAGTGCTGTTCAAATGACGTTAGGAATTCAAGGAAGTGATATTGGTGTTGATAACTTGTGCCATTTTTAATCCCCTTATGGGCTTTCAAAATCTTTTCAGAGAAGTTTTAACCATCTGTTTTTGTTTTTTCTTTGACAGCTTTTCTTAAACCGGATTGGCCATTAAATCGCAGGGACTTTTTGAGGAGAGAAAATTGAAGATAAGTTACTGAATTAAAATGAATTTATTTTTGAGGTGTTTAATAATTTTTAATATGAGAATCATCTGAATGCCTCAATTAAATATCAATAGTCTGAACGTAGAAAACATCAGCAAGTCATTTTTTCTTTGTTTCAAAGAAAAAATGATATGTTTCTTGTCTGCTTTTTATGATGCCAATGCAACAGGAAAATCCAATATTATCAAGGCTATGAAGTTTTTCCGTTATGTGGTCTTGCACGGAGTTGAACCTGCCTTATCTGATCCAAATCGTCTAAACTCTCCAACCAAAACCACCTTATTTGAACTGGAAACAGTTCTAGAAAAACGTTTTTTTCAATACGTCATTGAATATGATGAGTATTCCGGAGAGTGAGAACCAGCTGATCCGATAAAGAGAGACGCCTGGTATGAAGATAAATCTTTACGTAATGTCAGCAATTTCAAACAATTGTACCTGGATGAGGGTTTATGGAGGAATTCCTTTCCCTTATTAGTAATCAATAACGATATAGTGGTGTTTGAGGTAAATAAAAATTCTAATTCCCAACCAAATTCATTTATCAAACTTTGCTGTTTCGCTTTAATTGAGAAAAAGCTTCTGCCATAGCACTTAGAGGGGCAGATTGAGAATGGTCTTTTTTCTGTTTGGAAAACTTTTCCTTTTTCATTGTTTTGGGTTCGGATGTGGTTTTGGAAAGACTGCTGTCGGTCAATCTCATTGAAAGACCAATCCTGTTACGTTTTACATCAATTTCCAGTACTTTTACCTTGATAATCTGCCCGGCTTTGACTACTTGATGCGGATCTTTTACGAAATGATCAGACATGGCAGAAATATGAACCAAACCATCCTGATGAACGCCAATATCAACAAATGCCCCAAAAGCCGTCACATTCGTTACAACACCTTCCAAAATCATATCGGGTTTCAAATCCGTAATGGCTTCCACCCCATCTTTAAAGGATGCACTGGTAAAAACAGGTCTTGGATCCCTGCCGGGTTTTTCAAGTTCATTCAAAATATCAGTAACGGTTGGAATGCCAAATTTTTCTTCCGTATATTTTTTGGGATCCAGTGTATTTAACAGCGATTTATTACCAATAACGGATCGAATATCTTTTTGAATATCATCCAGAATTTTTTTAACGACAGGATAGGATTCGGGATGGACAGCAGAAGCATCCAAAGGATTTTCTCCATCAGGAATGCGAAGAAAACCTGCAGACAGTTCAAAAGTTTTTTCTCCCATTCTGGGTACAGACTTTAAATCGGTGCGGGACAAAAATCGGCCATGTTGATTACGATAATCTACAATATTTTTGGCCAGATTTTCACTAATGCCCGATACTCTTGCCAACAGCGGAACGGAAGCCGTATTGACATCCACACCAACTGCATTGACGCAGTCCTCGACAACCGCTTTGAGGGTACGTGAAAGACCATGCTGGGAAACATCATGCTGATATTGCCCTACACCAATTGATTTGGGATCAATCTTGACGAGTTCGGCAAGCGGATCCTGCAACCGTCTTGCAATTGATACGGCCCCTCGAAGAGAAACATCCAAATCAGGCAGTTCCTGGGAAGCAAATTCGGAAGCGGAATAAACAGAGGCACCTGCTTCAGATACCATAACTTTTGTTAA
>CAZAIY010000195.1:0-3060 GCA_964485295.1 uncultured Oxalobacter sp.
TATGGCTGTAACGCTTTGGTCTATAACAGTAAAAGGTTTGTATGGAAGCTGATTGTTTTCATTAAAATCAGTCAATAAAGAGAAAGAACAATATAATAAATTACGCAGAATAATGGATTCAGGGAGTTTATGGGTTACCCTTTTTAACAACATGTGGGAAAGTCCCCGTTTTCTCATTGTTCGATAAGCAATATCCTGAATGGCCCCTGCTGCTTGGGGGGTCATTGATTTTTGTTCAATGACCCGTGATAAAGCAACAGGTAATGCTGTTCCACTTTCGACTTGTGCTACTGCATGTGCGGCTCCCAAAAGTGAATAAGCAAGAGAATTTGCCGGTAACAGAGATTTAAACTGATGTATTTTGTTTTTTTTAGACACGTTTTTCTTTCAGAAATAAAGTGCCATATGGTTTATCCATATAAAAAGTTATCTAATCCATCTTGAACTTGTTCTGCTGCACGGATAACCGCTCTGGCTTTATTTTCAGTTTCTTGCCATTCCGCATGGGGTTTTGAGTCAATAACAACGCCGGCTCCAGCCTGAACATAAAGTATTTCCTTATGGATTACTCCAGTACGAATGGCAATAGCTAAATCCATTTCTCCACTAAATGATAAATAACCACAGGCGCCTCCGTAAAGCCCCCGTTTAACGGGTTCCAGTTCATCAATGATTTCCATCGCACGTACTTTGGGTGCGCCTGATAAAGTTCCGGCAGGAAAAGTTGCTTTGAGAACATCGATATTGGATAGATCAGGGTTTAATATGCCTTCTACGTGTGAAACGATGTGTTGTACGTGGGAGTACTTTTCAATAGACATTTTTTCAGTAATCTGTACGCTACCGGTTTTTGCGATACGTCCGATATCGTTACGGGCAAGATCAATTAACATGACGTGCTCTGCAATTTCTTTTTCATCAGCCAAAAGATCCGCCGCCAATTCATCATCTCTTTTTTTTGTCAAACCTCTGGGACGTGTACCGGCAAGCGGACGTACGATAACTTTGGTTCCTTCTTCCGTTTTCTCCTGTCTAACTAAAATTTCCGGGGAAGATCCAACAATGTGCATATTGTCCAGATTGTAGTAAAAAAGATAAGGAGAAGGATTAAGTGATCGCAAAGATCGATAAAGTGAAAGAGGAGAATCAGTATAGGTTTTTTTCAGTCGCTGTCCCAAAACCACTTGCATGCATTCGCCATCGTGAATATATTTTTTGGCTTTTTCAACCATGGTACAGAAGTTCTGTTGAGAGAATTCCCTGATGACTTCTGTTCGGGAACTCGGTCCAGTATCAGGTACGACAATCGGTTTATCAAGCATCAATCGCAGTTCCCGCAGACGTTGTTTCGCTATGGCATAGGCTTCTGATTGAGCTGGATTGGCATAAACAATGAAATAAAGTTTTCCTGACAGATTGTCAATAACAGCCAATTCTTCAGTTAGAAGTAACTGGATATCCGGCAAGAAAAGATCATCCTGTGGAACAAATTGCTGTAACCTGGGTTCGATGAAACGAACAGTATCATAGCCAAAATATCCTGCAAGTCCCCCACAAAAACGGGGCAACCCTGGAGGAATTGCCACCTTAAATCGGGATTGATAGGCTGCAATAAAATCTAAAGGATTGCCAATATGTGTTTCTATTATTTGATCATTTTGTACAATTTCCGTTTTTGTATTGAAAACACGTAAGACTGTTTTTGCAGGCAATCCAATAAAGGAATATCTGCCAAATCTTTCCCCTCCAACTACAGACTCCAGCAAAAAAGAATATTTTGCATTTTGTTGTGTGAGCTTCAGATAAAGTGAGAGCGGTGTTTCAAGATCGGAAATGGTTTCTACGATAAGAGGAATACGATTGTAGCCTTGCGCAGCAAGTGCCTTGAATTCGAGTTCTGTCATGATTTTCTCCAGATCACAGTATGTGATAAGTATTAAAAACAGCTAAGTGAAAGCTAAAAACAGGTTTGTTTTTTTAGCATCGCCACAATCCACCTGAAATAAGATCAGATGGACTTAAAAGCCGTTTTTTGTAGAAAAACATGATGTAAATTCCAGAATTAAATAATTAATTTGGCTGCTGTTAAAATATCAGGAATGATGCCATCGGAATCAATTTCCTGAATGGGTTGCCCATGATTATAACCATAAGGGACAATAAAAAGCGAGCATCCTGCCTCTCGAGCCGCCTTTCCATCATTTATGGAATCCCCGATAACTAAAGTTTGCAACGGAGTTACATCAAATTTCAAACAAACCATTTGTATCGGAAGCGGGTGAGGTTTTTTTAAAGGAAAAGTATCTGCACTACTAATAAAATGAAAAAAAGAATAAAGCCCTTTTTTTGCTAAAAGGGGTTCGGTAAAAATAGCGGGTTTATTTGTGACACAAGCCAGTTTGATCCCTTTTTCCTTCAGTAAACTCAAGCCTTCTTTGACTCCTGGATAAACAGCACTGTAACATCCATTTGTTTTTCTGTAGTGTCGATAAAATGAGGTAAGTGCGCCAGATAAAATTTTTTCCAAATGGGAAGGGGATACCTCCATGGAAAGAACATCACGAACCAGTTTTTCAGTGCCTCGTCCTACGAATCGCCGCACCTGTTCTATACTGATTTCTGGAAAATTGAAATCAGCTTTCATTAAATTCAGTGCAAGGTGAATATCTGGAACGGAGTCAACCATTGTTCCATCCAGATCAAAAACAACGGAACGAATACCATTAAATTTTTTTGGCAGACTAGGGGACATAGTGAAAATGCAATTATAAAGCGTTTAGTTGTTTGCGCATGGCGGAAATAACAGTGGCGTAATCGGGCTGGCTGAAAATGGCAGAGCCTGAAACAAAAGTATCAGCACCGGCACGAGCAATATCAGCAATATTGTCAACATGAACACCGCCATCCACTTCTAGCATGATATCTTTTCCGGATTCATTAATTAATTTTCTAGCTATCTGTATTTTTTTTAATGCATGAGGAATAAAAGATTGTCCACCAAATCCTGGATTAACGGACATGATAAGGATCAGGTCGATTTTTTCTATGACATGTAACAAA
>CAZAIY010000196.1:0-3053 GCA_964485295.1 uncultured Oxalobacter sp.
CTTCAATTCTAAGCAGGTTTGGGTCATATTCACCAAAAGCTTCTTCCGGTTCAACCTGAATCATGGTGGTATACCCGACCTCTTTTCCATCTAATGCTCTTTCGATAGCCGGCAAGGTATTTTCATATCCGCCATGAAGATAAATAATCGGTTCGGGGCCGTCTTCCAGAATATTGTTTTGTGCATCTGAAAGTTTGTAGTGAACAGTAACAACCGTATTTTTTTTAATTTTCATTTGATTTCTTTTGCGGTTAAGTATCTTATTGAACTTCGAAATTATACCTTTCGTAGTTTTTCATAAAAATAGATTTTTCTTTCAAGAAGAATCAAAAAAAAGACTATTTTGTGAGGGATTGTCTCTTTTTTGTCAGTATTTTTTAATGGTGTTTTCTAAAATACAATTTTTTTTGAAAACGAATATTGAAAACAGCTTATCTTGATATAAACTTTATCTATGTAACACATCAATGGCATATTACATATGTATTGATGCATTGGTGAAAAAGATGTTTAGCTTTAATTTATAGCAAAACACCGGTTTCATCTGTTACAAGCGACAAAAAATAGCTATAATCACAACTATTAGAGAATTTTTGAAGTAGGTCGAAAATCGAAATACTTTTAAAAGGACTCTAAATAGTAGTACTTATTACCGGTAATACTTATTTAATTTTTTGAAGGAAAAACAATGAAAAAAACGTTTTTGATTGTTGCTATTCTGGCTGCTGCGTTATCTGCTTGTAAATACGGTGAGCCTCCTCCACAAGACAAAATGCGTATTCAAGCTCAAAAACTAGAAGCAGAAGGTAAAGTTGAAGAAGCTAAAAAACTGAAAGAAGAAGCTGCTGCAATTGACGCTAAACTGGCTGCTGAAAAAGCGAAAGGTGAAGCTGCTGCAAAAGCTGCAAAAGCTGCTGAAAAAGCCGCTGCTGAAGCTAAAAAAGATGAAGCAAAACCAGCTGAAGCTGCAAAAGACGCTGCCGCTGACGCAAAAGCTGAAGTGAAAGAAGCTGCAAAAGATGCTGCTGCTGACGCAAAAGCTGAAGTGAAAGAAGCTGCAAAAGATGCTGCTGCTGATGCAAAAGCTGAAGCTAAAAAATAATTGAAAATTTTTTAGTATATAAAAAGCCGGCATTAGTGCCGGCTTTTTTAATTTTGAAGAAACATTAATCTAGTCCAGATTGACCCAATCAACCCCATTATTCTGGCAGGCAATGATTATTTCTATGTCATTGCTTTTAACAGCGGTTTCAAGAGTTTTTTTTGCCAAATGAGGACAGTTATTTTGCTGGCTTAAATGAGCTCCAATAATTTTTTTCAGCTTGGTTTTGTCCATTTTCTCAATAAATCGTGCCGCATCTTCATTGGCCAGGTGGCCATAATTACTACGGATTCTTTGCTTTAAAAAAGCAGGATAAGGCGATTTTGCCAGCATTTGGGGATCATGATTACATTCAATTATCAGGGCATCACAACGGTCAAGAGATGTTGATATAAGAGGTGTAATTTGCCCAAGATCCGTTAAAATTCCCAGTTTTTTATTCCCATTTGTTACGTGAAACTGTAATGGCTCCTGTGCGTCATGAGGAACGGTAAATGCTGTAAATTCAAGATCTCCAATAGCTAAACGATCTCCGTCTTTACAGAAATTGATTAAAACGTCCTCTTTTCTTTTGATGGCCTGAAAGGTTCCAAAACTCATCCAGATTGGAATATTGTATTGATTTGCCAGCAATAAAGCACTTCCTACATGATCCTGATGTTCATGCGTAATAATAATGGCAGATAACAAGGAAGGATGGGTACCGGAGGCTATTAGCCTGCGGTGTATTTCACGTAAGCTAAAGCCACAGTCCAATAAAACACGCGTTGTTGTTGTCCCATCAGATGCGCAAATAACAAGAGCATTTCCTTTGCTTCCGCTTCCTAGACTGGAAAATTTCATATCTGAGTATAAAGACAAAGCAATATCAGACTACTTGAGTTGTCCATATAACAAGGAAAGAATTTTTTCGCCGGTGGAAGAGTTTTCTGGATTTCCCTCATTATCCAAAATAAATACCTGTGTCGATCCTTCCAAAGTTTCTCTGACGGATACGCGATAGCGTTCGGCTTTCTTGTCTTTATCGTCAGAAGAGAATAATTTTGAGAAAAATCCTCTTTCTTGTGCAGACTGGCTTTTAGCGTCTTCATCCTGATCGACATAACGGACAAAATACAAACCTTGGGAACGATCCCGATCTTCAACAGTAAATCCGACACGGTCCAGTGCCAATCCAACTCGTCTCCAAAGACGGTCAAAACCTTCCTCTACCACAATAATGGATTGCCCATCTTGCTTGACCAGATTGGCCCGTAATTGTGGAGCCGCAATCTCTTTTTTGGCTAAAACCGCCTCTTTTTCTTTATTGTCTGACAATCGGACCAGGAGTCTTGAAAGAAATTCTGCTTCAAGTTCGGGATCTGACGGACGGGATGTCCACATGGTGGAATCCTTGTTTGAACCGACTAGTTCTTCCTGGGCACCTCTATGACTAATAAAAATATCCGTGGATCCATCATCATTGCGTTCCAGGCGGGTTCGAAATTTATCTCTTTCACCCGTTGAGTACAGTGAGTCAACTATTTTTCCAAGCGTTCGACGAATAAAATCTTGTGGCAATTTTGCCCGGTTTTCAGCCCAATCCGTTTCCATAATACCGGTAGAAGGGGACTCCACATTGATCATAAAACCATTGTCCTGCCAAAATTCCTTGACTTCCTGCCACAATTCTTCCGGTGTGCGGTTGATCACCAGCCAACGATGACTTCCATCCCTTTCAATATGGGCATCTGTGGCTTCTCTTGGAGCAACAACAATTCCCGATCCTGGTCCTACAACAAGCGATTTGGTTCCTGTTTGGGAATTTAATTTTTCCTGATAATCCGATGCAGTAATCGTGCCGGATGCCGCATCGGGTATGGCATAACGATTATCCCGCTGTAATTGAGTTAGATCAGGGGGAATTTCAAGTCTTTGTGTAGGATTTTTAGCTGTTTCTGTTTTATAGTCA
>CAZAIY010000197.1:0-2984 GCA_964485295.1 uncultured Oxalobacter sp.
GGTATCCTTGAGGCTCTGAAGAGCATCATTTGTCTGCTCATCGAAGAATGTCTCAAAACTGTCCCACAGCCCACTATCCTTCAGCGTTTTCTCAATGTAGAGACACAAAAAGTCAAACGCGTTTCTCTCCCGAAGTGCGATATACTGCAGAATATCCATATTGGCAACGCTAAATTGAATGGTATTGCGAACAACGCCATCCTCACGCAATACGCCTGCGGCAGCCAGCATTTTCATTGGTTGCCGGAAGAACTTGTTATATTCATCCAGAGTAGTTCGGCGCAGTGGATCGGGTTTGCAAAAAATATTTTGAACATTCGTAATGGCATATTCCGACTTCCAAATATTTGGAGACTGAAACGGCTGACTGCCGCCGTTCTGAATATAGTCCATAATACAGTCAGCAACGAAGCATACGGCATCAAAAGCACATTTCTGGTCAATCCAACGACCATTGCCCGAAATACGGACATCATAATTCCGTTCTTCTAAAAACCTCGATACAAGATTATTATTCATCTCTTAGCACCCCGTAATAATACACGCTATTATTGTCGACATTAATTGACTGAGTAGACAGATTCCGCGCAATCCCATAAAACCGTCTGTACTCCTCGGACGAAAAGAACGCCTTTTGCTTCGCTGTTAATCGGAGATCTTCCTTTGGAATGAGTACAGCTACAGAGCCATCAGGAATCGTATTTGGCAAATTGTCAATGACCCGCGGATTATAGGTCATGTTCGGAGTTAGGTACACCCGTTCATTGTTTACAAACTGAGATGCCGACACAGTTTCAGCAATCTGCATCGGAAGATATACATCGTAATCCGGTATATGTGTTATGCCCAATCCATCGTCATCAATATTTCTGGCTTTAATGACCCACAGGCAATTGCCATTCGATTTTGCAACGGTATTTGCTTTGGTGATCTGCCTATCTCGGAATACAGTAAATACATCAAATCGGAGTTTTTTTGCGACCTCATCAAATTGTTCATCGCGATAAATCACGAAGGAGGGGTACGCCGGATCGGTAAGATACTCCTGACTACGGGTATGCTGCATATTGTACTTCATACTATAAACAGTCGTGTCCTTTGGCTTTTGCCGAGGATAAATAATCATACACATGGTTTCAATAGAAACCCCGGTAAAGCCATACCGCCCAAAATCAATAATGCTATCAATCCTTACTGTCCGCAAATACTCTCTTGTTTGGGAGTATTCCTCGGACGCAAGGATATTCTTATTCAAAACCAAAGAAACACAATCGCTACAACGAATACACTTTTCCAAAAATATCGCTGCTAAGTTATTCGTTTTCTGGTTGGCATTTGCTTTCAGTGCCTCTGCAATAGCAGGGGTTTTCTTCTTCAGCTTGGAAAAAGGTGGGTTTCCAACTGCCAGGTCATATCTATACTCTGGTTGCCAGGTAACAAAGTCATGACAGATTTGATTGATAGTGAAATTGGAAGGTACTCCGATCCGGTTCAGCAAAAGAGAAAATGCTTCCAAACTTGCCGGATCAATATCAACCACATCAAGGATTACATGGGGAACATTTTCATACTGCTTAAACAGAAATGGAATAAAACTTCCTGCTCCAACAGAAGGCTCCAAGATACGGATCTCTTCTTTATTGAACACAGGGAGTCGCCCCATAATTTCATTTACGATAAACTTATTCGTATAAAATGCCGCATTCTTTTCCCTGTGTGCATTGCAGAGTTCTGTGATTCTCATTAGAGAAGCAATGTCTAAATTGAGCGGATTATCCCTCAAAAATACAATCAAATTGTCTCTTTCTGCAAGGTTGCTGTCTGCAATGATGCGGTTAATCTCGGCTGCATCGCTCCGCTTCGTTTGCATTGCCGTTTTAATACGGGCAGCAATTTGGCGCATGATCTCTGTGGGAACAGCCTCACCAAGGCATTGACGGATATTTACTTCATGCTCTTTATATACTTTCCGTTTCTCAGCGTCACTCATTGCATTGAGTTCGTCAATTGAATAGTCAACCCACCTAAAACGATGCGGTATGGTCATCATATCCATAAGTTCTCTGATGCTGAACACACGATCCTGCTCTGGGTGGACGGTATTCTGTGCTGCAAGCTGATCGTTACGAGTATGAACACATTGAACGAATCTGTCCCAGGGTTGCCGTGTGTACTTGTCTCTATTTTTGCGAGCGTTTTCGACCCGCTTACCATCAACTATACGATGTGGCCGTTTTGCAGGGTCGGCATTATCAAACGCAGATTCACTCTCTTTCAAATCATGAATCCAGGGGCGCATAGCAGGATCGTATGTTCTGAACGCATGATAAAAGTCACTTTGGCTGATTTCGCCCCACTCCAGTCGGGGATAATCAAAAATAACCTCTCTCAATGTTTTTTCAGGTCTAAAGCTGGGATATAAATCAAACGGTGTGATGTTGTTTCTATACTTTTTGCTGACACCAATCATTAGGGTTCTCGTTCTGGAAGAATTAGAACCATAATTCATAAAGTTAAGGATTCTTCCGGAAATGATGTATTCGGCACCCAATGCACTTCTGATGTACTCGCCAATAGGCATGACCTGCTCATCTGGGGTAATGCACAATGTTTTTTGGAATGCCATTACATTTTCAAAAACGAAGAAACGGGGTTTAATCCGGTCAATAATCTCTACAGATTCAACTACCAAGCTATTTCTGTTAATCTCCCGATCATTCTTTTTATGATTGATGACACTAATGCCCTGGCACGGAGGGGTTGCAATAACCACATCAATGCCATCATTGCCCATCTTTTCCCACTTGTCGATTTCATCATATATCTTCTGCTTAATTGCTGACTGCGTAATATCGCCAGGAATGTAGCCGGAGTTCAGTTTGCATTTTTTATTTACACGTTGCACATCCATGCGTCTCGGTAAAAGTTCATTGGTTGCAACACACTCAAATCCTTCCATGTGGAATCCATAGCAACCAACACCT
>CAZAIY010000198.1:0-2957 GCA_964485295.1 uncultured Oxalobacter sp.
AGATCTTGTTCCACTTCGTCTTGAACCAAAATATCAATTGAACGGGCAGCCTCTGACATGACTTTTTCTAATAACAGGCTTATGTTTACAACTTCATTTTGACCTGGCCTGCTCAAACGTGCGTAATTAAGAAACTGGCCAACAATCGCATCCATTTGCTGTATATCCGCTTGCATTCCGCTTTTTTCTTCTTCTGACAGACGAGACATTTCCAACTCTAGTTGGATACGTGTTAAAGGTGTCCGTAAATCATGCGAAATACCTGCAAGTACTTCGGTTCGCTCTTTTTCATTGCGCTCCAACTCGCTAACCATTTGATTGAAACTATGATTTGCATCACGTACTTCTGCAGACCCCGTTTCTGGCAAAGATTCCGGTGTTTGTCCACTTGCAAAAGTTCTGGCAGCAACAGCCAATCGAGCAAGTGGCTGATTAATTAAACCGGAAATAAACCCTGCCCCCATTAACGAAAGTCCAAATCCGGCTGCAGCCCACCATAACCATTGCCAATTAGCAGGTCCTTCTAAACGTGCTTGTGGCAAAGCCAACCAATACTCATCTTCTCCTTCAATTTTGAAGCTGATCCAAAAATTTTCTATCCCATTAACTTTTCTCGAAATCTTAGTATCTGAGCCCAGTTTTCTTCGAAGAATATTTAAATAGGGATACCATCGGTCATTTTTGGATAGAACCTCAATTTTATCAGTAGGTTCAAGTGTATAAATACGAATACCTTCTGTCTTTGCCAGATCAAAAAGCAGTTCTCGTCTCAAATCCGGATCAGAATGGGCTAAAGCTGCCCGTGTAATCGTTACAATTGAAACCAGTTGGTTGCCTACTCGTTGAGCGACAGGTTCTCTTTCAACCAGATGGAAACTTAATACCCAAGCCCCCATACTGACACTAATAAGAAATGCAAGTAACACAAAAGTGCGCCAAAAAAGACCACTCTTCCACCAGGGTGTCAAAATTGAGTTGACCTGAACCTCATTATTCATGCTTGAATAAATTCGTTATTGTGACTTGCCATCAGGGATAAAAACATATCCCAGTCCCCAAACAGTTTGAATATAAAAAGGATGTGCCGGATCAGGTTCTATCAATTTTCTCAATCGGGATATTTGCACATCTAGGCTGCGATCAAAAACTTCATATTCCCGACCACGGGCCAGACTCATTAACTTGTCTCTGGATAATGGTTGGCGTGCATGTTGCGCAAATACCTTCAAAACTGAAAACTCGCCTGTAGTCAATTGAACTGGTTCGCCATTTTTCTTTAATGTTCGAGTACTTAAATCCAATTCAAAATCCCCAAAATAAAAAAATTGTGCAGTTTCTGTTGGCGATCCAGGAATGTCATCCGGTTGCTTACGACGTAAAACTGCACCAATTCGTGCCAGTAATTCCCTAGGATTAAAAGGTTTGGGCAAATAATCATCCGCCCCCATTTCCAAACCAATAATACGATCTGTTTCTTCTCCTTTGGCAGTTAACATGATAATGGGTGTCATATCACCTGCCCCTCTTAATCTACGGGTTATAGACAGGCCATCTTCTCCTGGCAGCATTAAATCAAGCACCAAAAGATCAAATCTTTCTCGCAACCAGAATCGATTCATGCTCTGGGCATTTTCAGCTGTTGTAACAGAAAATCCCTGTTCTGTTAGATAACGTCGTAAAAGATCTCTTAACCGGGCATCATCATCCACAACAAGAATTTTTGTCTGACGAGTTGGTTTTTCCGAATTTTCAACTGTATTCATGATTCTGCCCCAAATTGATTAATATTTCATTTTAACAACATTGTCAGACTAGTGTAGGTGTACCTGCGATTTAAAACAGCATTACAGAAAGTTACACTTTAAACATATTTTTATACTTTTATTTGTACCAAGAACACTTCTATCCCATAAAATATACCTTAAGCAAATGTTTTATATATGATGGAAATTTACATGTACACAAATGCTTACCAAAAAATAGTTGTCACAGCTTTTTCTTTTGGAATTTTAATCGGGATGAGCTACGCTCAAGAAATTCAAGAAGAAACCGCAATAGAAAGTCCCTTATCTTCTACAGAAACTGAAGAATTGCGTTTTGTTCGTTATGGTCAACGTATGAAGACGCAATCCCAATATGATAATTATTGTGACAATTCACCTTGTTCAAATTATCAACGTGTTAGCAAAATGTCACACCATGACCGTCAAATGCTACGTCAGCAAGTAAATGAAGCGGGAAAAACCCTGTATCAACATCACTAAATAACCTTAATTTGATAAAAATGATGTTATAACGATTTATTTGTGGCATAATTTAATGCTTCGTATAATCTGTTTTTTTGCAAAGTGCAGGATAAGATTGATTTTTAACACGCAAGGCAAGTTGCTAACTGATAGTAGATAAAAAGATCATTAAAGTGTTAGCTGGCTACCAAACAATAGAGGTAAAAATGAAAGAAGGCATTCATCCAGAATATCGTGAAGTTGTTTTCCATGACATCTCATGTGATTTTAAATTTATCACTCGCTCAACTATTCCTGCGCGTGAAATGATTACCCATGAAGGTAAGGAATATCCTTACGTTAAAATTGAAGTTTCTTCAGAATCACATCCTTTCTATACAGGAAAATACAAAATTGTCGACACTGCTGGACGCGTTGAAAAATTCCGTCAGAAATTCGGCAATGTTGGTTCAAAGAAACATGTGGCAGGCTAATGTTAAAGTTGCAAAAAAAAGGCAGCTTCGGCTGCCCTTTTTTTTCCTGTTTTTATTAAATATGCCTTAGCAGTTATGCCAAATTCGCAGTCACATCATCCATCCGATATAAAACCGGTTCGACTACCCGCCTCTGCAACATTAACCTTGCCTCGTTGGGGATTAATACTGTTATGTTTGCTTTACATCCTTCCCGGGCTTTTTGGAAGAGATCCCTGGAAAAATCTTGATGCAGCAA
>CAZAIY010000199.1:0-2956 GCA_964485295.1 uncultured Oxalobacter sp.
TGGCATTCATGCCCAGGCCCATTCCATCGGACAAGCCTGTTGCAATTGCCAGAATATTTTTAACCGCACCACCGACCTCAACTCCGGTCACATCATTACTGGTATAGATACGCATATTGCCAAAATTTGCGGCATCAACCAGTTGCTGCTGCAGATCCATTGAAGTGGCCGCAACAGTCAATGCGCAGGGCAGTCCAGCTGCCACTTCCTGTGCAAAGGAAGGGCCGGACAGCACGCCCCGGGAAATTTTTTCAGGAAGAATTTCCTCAACAATCTGATGGGGCAATAATCCCGTATTTTCCTCAAAGCCCTTGCATAGCCAGATCAGATTGGGTACAGGAAATGATTTCAGTTTCCCGGCAACCTGTCGCAATCCTGCAACAGATGTTGCCACAAAAAGAATGGAATTTTCCTGGCTGACATGATTTAAGGCATCGGAAAAATCGGACGTCAGTCTTAACCGTTCAGGCAATTCAAATCCTGGTAATGCGCCCCTGTTTTCCCGTTTTTTTTCCGCATCCAGAATCTGATCCGGATTTCTTCCCCATAAAACAACAGGATGCCGTTTTGAAAGTGCAATTGCCATAGCCGTTCCCCAAGCACCTGCACCAAGAATAGTAATATTCATATTTCCAATCAGCCTCTAGCAAGGTAACGCAAGACACCTTCCATCAGAAATGCGTTTTGCGTTACAAACCGAAAATTGTGGCAAATCCTGTTTTCTGTTTAGGTAAAAAATCCTTCCGTCTTTGACTTTGCAACAGGGATGTTACTGTACGGTTTGGGTGGTTTCGGAAGGATTTTCTGCCGGTTTTTCTGCCAAATCCTCTTCTACTCTCTCGCGGTAGTAAGCCTCAAAATTGATCTCGACCAAATGCACTGGAGGAAAACCCGAACGCAATACAAGATCGGCGATATTTGCCCGCAAATAAGGATAGACAATACTGGCACAGGTAATATAAAGCACTTTATCCAGTGTTTCCTTGGGCAAATTACGGACTTCAAAAATACCGGCCTGTTTTCCCTCAATCAGATAAGCTGTTTTATCGCCCACTTTTGCTGTCAATGTAACTGTGACAGAAGTCTCATAAGTGGTTTCTGCCAATGTATCCACACCCACATTAACGTTAATTTGCAAATCCGGCATTTTCTGTTCCAGAAAAATGGCCGGTGAATTGGGCTGTTCAAGAGAAAGATCTTTCAGATAAATTGTTTGTAACTGAAATAATGGTTGAGGTGTCTCAGCAGAGGTATTAGAAGACATTCTATGCTCCGATAAATTGATAAAAAAAGAGAGGGTCAGGCTTTATTCAACAATGGATCCAGCTGTCCCTGTTTATTTAAGGCGGCCAGATCATCATATCCCCCTACATGGGTCTCACCGATATATATTTGCGGGACAGTGCGCCGACCTGTTTTTTCTATCATCTGGTCACGCAAATTGTCATCGCCATCAATATATACTTTTTCGATATGTTGCACACCTTTTAATTGCAACAGCTTTTCTGCCATCGTGCAGTAAGGGCATTGCTTTTTGGCATACATAAAAATGTGTGCTTGCATCATCATTCCTTTCAAACTATTGTGTCACAGGCAAACCGTTTTTCTTCCAGCCGGCCATGCCATCATCCAAACTGAAAACCTGGGTAAACCCTGATTTTCTTAATGTTTCAGAAGCGGTTCTTGAAAGTTTGCCATCATTGCAGACCACGATTACAGGCTGAGATTTGAGTTTCTCCATGCGAGGAATTCTCTCCTCCAGGGAATCAAAAGGAACATGAATGGCATTTAACAAATGTCCGGATCTGAATTCCTTTTGATCTCTGATATCAATAATAGCGGTTTTGCCTTTATTGATCATTTGTGTTGCCATCGTATGACTGATACGGGATCCTCTTCGAATCTTCGGCCAGAGTAATGCAATTATGCAATAGAGCACTACACCTATTAAAAAAATGTTATCCCAAATAAAATTCACAATATTTCCTGTCTGGATTATCGATTACTAAACCGATACATTATAAAATAGAAAACAAGACATTCGTGATACTTAAAATTCATTTTAGGTGAAGTGGACTATGTATAAAATTGTATTCATGCGACATGGGCAATCCCTTTGGAATTCCGAAAACCGTTTTACCGGCTGGACGGATGTGGATTTGAGCGAACAAGGCAAAGCCGAAGCCCGAAAAGCCGGCCGTATTCTAAAAAATGCGGGATTTGAATTTGATCTTGCCTATACTTCCGTTCTGAAACGGGCTATCCGTACATTATGGATTGCATTGGAAGAACTGGATCAAATGTGGATTCCCGTATCCTGTCAATGGCGTTTAAATGAAAGGCATTATGGTTCATTGCAGGGATTGAACAAGGCGGAAACGGCAAAAAAATATGGGGATGAGCAGGTTCATATCTGGAGAAGAAGTTTTGCTGTTGCACCGGATCCACTCAATCCTGATGATTTGCGGACTTCCTATTCAAATCCGGCATACAAGACATTAAGTCGTGACCAAATCCCGCTCACTGAAAGTCTTAAGGATACCGTTGCACGCGTGATGCCGTTATGGAACGACACCATTGCCCCTCAAATTCGCAATGGAAAACGAATCTTGATTGCCGCTCACGGTAACAGTCTCAGAGCCCTGTTCAAGGAATTGAACCATATCAGTGATGAAAATATTGCCGAATTAAATATTCCTACGGGACAACCTATTATCTATGAGCTCGATGCCAATTTGAAACCGATCAGACATTATTATCTGAATGACGAATCCTGAATTTTTACGGGACTGCCTGTTTCAGATAAATTTGAGTTGTCGACAGTTATAAGGTGATGCGAAATGCCAATCAATGCTTTTTGCAGCATGTTTTCTTTTTCTTCATTTTTGAAAAAAGAGAATGATTACTGTCTATTTTCCTTTTTATTGATTGTCTTTTTATCGCTGACCCTTTTTTC
>CAZAIY010000200.1:0-2951 GCA_964485295.1 uncultured Oxalobacter sp.
AGTGGATGTCCTGGTAGTGGATACAGCTCACGGGCATTCTCTTGGGGTACTCCAACGTATTAGATGGATTAGGGATAATTATCCCAATGTACAGATTATTGGTGGCAATATTGCAACGGGTGCTGCCGCAAAAGCGCTTGTTGATGCAGGCGTGGATGGCGTCAAAGTGGGTATAGGCCCCGGTTCTATTTGTACAACAAGAATTGTAGCTGGTGTAGGGGTTCCTCAAATTACAGCTATTTCTGATGTGGTTGAAGCGTTAAAAGGAACCAATGTACCCTGCATTGCCGATGGGGGTATTCGATTCTCCGGTGACATAGCAAAAGCACTTGCTGCAGGCGCATCTACCGTTATGATGGGCAGTATGTTTGCGGGTACGGATGAGGCACCAGGTGAAGTTATTCTCTATCAAGGGCGTAGTTATAAAGCTTATCGAGGTATGGGTAGTTTGGGGGCAATGTCAGGTGGATCTGCTGATCGTTACTTCCAGGAACATGAACAACAGTCTGACAAATTTGTTCCGGAAGGAATTGAAGGACGTGTTCCTTATAAAGGCCCCATTTCTGCTATTCTTTTCCAACTGACAGGCGGTCTGAGGGCATCACTGGGTTATTGTGGCTGTGCAAATATTCAGGAATTCCATGAAAAAGCAGAATTTGTAGAGATTAGTTCTGCCGGTATGAGAGAGTCACATGTCCATGACGTTCAGATTACAAAAGAAGCCCCTAATTATCGTACGGACTCATAGGTTTTAATGTGGGTTTATATCACGCCCTGATCGGTAAAAATCGATCAGGGCATTATCTTTAATTGGAATATAACATATGCATTCACGAATCCTGATTATAGATTTTGGATCTCAGGTCACACAGCTGATTGCACGCAGAATAAGAGAATTAGGCGTTTTTTCAGAAGTGGTTCCTTATGATGTGGGAGAAGATTATGTCAACCAGTATGGGATGGATGGTTCCTTAAAAGGGATCATTCTTTCTGGTGGACCAAACAGTGTCACAGAGGGGGATACTCCTCGTGCTCCAATGGCTGTATTTAATCGTGGCGTGCCAGTTTTGGGTATATGTTATGGCATGCAAACCATGGCCGAGCAACTCGGTGGTAAAGTCGAAAATGGTTTGGTAAGGGAATTTGGTTATGCAGAAGTTCGGGCACATAATCAAACCCGGCTTTTAAGGGATATTTCCGATTTGGTTACATCAGACGGACAGGGAATATTGAAAGTCTGGATGAGCCATGGTGATAAAGTCACAGAAATTCCCCCTGGTTTTATACTGATGGCATCAAACGAAGTCTGTCCGATTGCTGGTATGGCAGATGAAAAACGTCAGTTTTATGCTGTTCAGTTTCATCCGGAAGTTACCCATACTGTTCAGGGAAAAGCCATACTTCATCGTTTTGTACATGATATCTGTGGCTGTCAATCTGATTGGAATATGCCGGATTATGTTGAAAAGGCCATTCAATTTATTCGGGATAAAGTCGGTAATGAAGATGTTATTTTGGGTCTATCCGGTGGGGTGGATTCAAGTGTTGCCGCGGCATTGATTCATCGGGCAATTGGCAAGCAATTGACTTGTGTTTTTGTTGATCATGGCATGTTGCGTTTAAATGAAGGCAAAATGGTCATGGAAATGTTTGCCAAAAATATGGGCGTGAATGTGATTCACGTCGATGCTTCTGAACAGTTTATGTTTCACTTGAAAGGAGTAACTGATCCGGAAGAAAAACGTAAAATTATTGGTCGTGAATTTGTTGCCGTCTTTCAGGCCGAAGCAGCTAAAATCAGCAATGCAAAATGGTTGGCACAAGGGACAATTTATCCAGATGTGATCGAAAGTGCAGGTCAGGGCAAAAAAGGACAAACGATTAAAAGTCATCATAATGTGGGCGGTCTACCAAAGGATTTGAATTTGAAATTGCTTGAACCTTTGCGTGAACTTTTTAAGGATGAAGTTCGGCAATTAGGTCTGGCATTGGGTCTGCCACATGAAATGGTGTATCGTCATCCTTTTCCAGGTCCCGGCCTGGGAGTCCGGATATTGGGAGAGGTGAAAAAGGAATATGCTGATCTCTTAAGACAGGCAGATGCGATTTTTATTGACGAATTACGTAATACATTGGTCGAATCTCCTTCTGAAAAGCTTTCTCAACCGATGACTTGGTATGATGCGACTAGCCAGGCTTTTGCTGTTTTCCTGCCCGTTAAGTCTGTGGGTGTCATGGGGGACGGGCGTACTTATGAGTACGTTGTTGCTTTACGAGCAGTTCAGACACAGGATTTTATGACAGCACATTGGGCTTATTTGCCACATGATCTTTTAGGACGTGTTTCTAATCGTATCATTAATGAAATTAGAGGAATCAATCGAGTTGTCTACGATATATCAGGCAAACCACCGGCAACGATTGAGTGGGAATAATCAATATCAACCATGCATCCCCTGTTTTAATGCAGGGGATGCTTGTATAAAACGAAAGTCAACCATCACAAATCAAAAAAGATCCATTATTTTTAAGGTATTGTTTTGACATACAGTGTCCGTGAAATTTTTTATTCTTTGCAAGGAGAAGGCGCACAAAGCGGTCGTCCTGCCGTTTTCTGCCGTTTTTCAGGATGCAATCTCTGGTCAGGAAGAGATAAGGATCGTTTGACAGCACTTTGTTCTTACTGTGATACCGATTTTGTTGGAACAGATGGAGAAAATGGCGGTAAATACGAAAACAGTGATTTGCTTGCTAAATGTATAGCCAATTTGTGGCCTGATTTTTCCGCTACTACAAAATATGTGATATTTACAGGAGGTGAACCACTTTTACAATTGGATAAAATGCTTATTGACGCTGTCCACGGTTATGGTTTTGAAGTGGCTATTGAAACAAATGGAACGATTGCTGTACCAGAAGGAATCGATTGGATTTGTGTCAGTCCTAAAGTG
>CAZAIY010000201.1:0-2949 GCA_964485295.1 uncultured Oxalobacter sp.
GTACCCTGTTTGGCCGGATTCAGCATGACTTTGGATGCGCCATGTTTACCAATTAACGTATGCTGTAACGTACCATCTTTTAAGGTGACTTTAATCATATTGCGGCGAGCTTCTTCCATTGCTTTTTGTACGGCAATTGGAACTTCTTTAGACTTGCCCTTACCCATACCAATACGACCATCACCATCACCAACTACTGTTAATGCTGAAAAGCCCATAATACGACCGCCCTTGACCACTTTGGTCACGCGATTGATGGCAATCATTTTTTCTCGCAAACCGTCATCCGGTCTTTCGCCTTGCGTTTTCTGTTGCATTTTTGCCATGGAATTTCCCTTAGAACTTCAAGCCGGCTTCACGCGCAGCTTCTGCTAACGCTTTTACACGGCCATGATAACGAAAACCGGAACGGTCAAAAGCAACTTCTGTAATACCAGCTTTTAATGCTTTTTCCGCTACTCTTTTTCCAACCAATGTCGCTGCTGCCACATTACCACCTGCACCAGCTTTGCCACCGAGTTGTTGACGGACCTCACTTTCAACAGTTGAAGCAGAAGCCAAAATACGTGAATCGGGTGCAATAACATTGGCATAAATATGCATATTCGTACGATGCACTGATAAACGAGTTGCTCCTGATACTGCAATCTTGGCCCGAGTTTGACGTCCACGACGCAAACGTGATTGTTTTTTGTTCATCACATGCCCCTATTACTTCTTCTTGGTTTCTTTAAGTTTAACCACTTCATTTGCATAACGAACACCTTTTCCTTTATAAGGTTCAGGAGCACGATATGCACGCACTTCAGCTGCCACCTGCCCAACAACCTGTTTATCGATTCCTTTTAGAACGATCTCGGTTTGTGACGGCGTTTCACACTTTACGCCTTCAGGCATCTTATGCACTACTGGATGCGAGAAACCCAAAGACATATTCAATGTATCTCCCTGAGCTTGTGCACGAAAACCAACACCCACCAAAGTCAAACGACGCTCAAAACCTTTTGTAACGCCTTCAACCATATTATTGACCAATGCACGCGTTGTACCCCACATTGCCTGGGCATCGCGACTTTCATTCGTCGTTTCTATAATCAGATTCTTATTTTCTTCCTTTACATTCACATGCTCAGAAAGATTTCGAGATAATGTTCCCAGTGCACCTTTTACGGTAATGACACCATTTGAAATGCTAATGCTAGCGCCATCAGGGATAGCAATCGGCATTTTTCCCACTCTTGACATGCTCTCCCCCTTAAGCTACATAACAAATCACTTCACCACCTACGCCATTGGCGCGAGCCTTGCGATCCGTCATCACCCCCTTAGAGGTGGAAACAATAGCAACTCCCAGACCATTCATGACACTAGGCAACTCATCACGCCCTTTATAAATACGAAGTCCTGGACGCGAAACACGTTCCAGTCTTTCAATAACCGGACGACCAACATAATATTTCAGTGCTATATTCAATTCAGCTTTACCGCCTTCCTCTTTAACACCGAATGATTCAATGTACCCCTCTTCCTTCAATACATTTGCAATTGCAACCTTGACTTTTGAGGAAGGCATTGAAACGGAATTTTTATTGACTCGCTGCGCATTGCGAATACGAGTCAGCATATCTGCAATAGGATCGCTCATACTCATTAGATATCCTCCTGCTACCAACTAGCTTTGGTGACGCCAGGAATATCACCATTCATGGCAAATTCCCGAAGTTTAGTACGACCCAAACCGAATTTTCTATATGTGCCACGCGGACGACCTGTAATAGCACAACGATTGCGCTGGCGAGTCGGATTTGCATTACGAGGCAAGGATTGCAATTTCAATCTTGCTTCATAACGCTCTTCTTCTGTTTTACTCTGATCATCAATGATCGCCTTCAACGCGGCTCGCTTAGCGGCATATTTCTTTACCAAATCCGCGCGCTTCTTTTCACGATTAATAAGTGCCAGTTTAGCCATACTGCCTCAGTTTCTGAACGGAAATTTAAATGCGGAGAGGAGAGCCCTAGACTCATCATCTGTTTTAGCAGTGGTTGTAATACTGATATTCAACCCACGCAAAGCATCAATCTTGTCATATTCGATCTCAGGAAAAATAATCTGTTCACGAATACCCAGATTGTAATTACCTCTAC
The DNA here is from genome assembly GCA_964485295.1 of uncultured Oxalobacter sp. Taxonomy (GTDB): domain Bacteria; phylum Pseudomonadota; class Gammaproteobacteria; order Burkholderiales; family Burkholderiaceae_D; genus Oxalobacter. Next base: position 2,148 of record CAZAIY010000201.1, read on the forward strand.
CATCAAAAGATCTAGCTGAAATACCACGAAAATCTCTCACACGAGGTAATGCTACCGTTACCAGACGATCAAGAAATTCATACATTCTTTCGCCACGCAATGTCACCATACATCCAATTGGATATCCATCGCGGATCTTAAAACCAGCAATTGATTTTTTTGCCTTTGTAACAACCGGCTTTTGTCCTGCAATTTTGCCAAGATCCTCAATTGCATGATCAATGATTTTTTTATCCGCAACAGCTTCAGATAACCCCATATTCAACGTAATTTTTGTAATACGAGGCACTTCCATTGCGGATTTATATGAAAACTGCGCCATCAAATCAGGCACAATTTTTTCTCTATAAAAGTCTCTTAAACGTGCCATATTTATTTCGCCCCAACAACTCTTCCACTAGATTTATAGACACGAACTTTCTTGCCGTCTACGATCTTAAAACCTACACGCTCAGCCTTATTCATGGTCACATCAAACAAAGCAACATTTGATACATGAATTGGCATTTGCTTATCTTCAATACCACCTGTTGTTCCTGTCATTGGATTCGGACGGATAGTTTTTTTCACGACATTGACGTTTTTAACAACAACATAATCATCAATGCAACGCTCCACTATTCCCCTTTTGCCCTTATCCTTGCCGGTCAGAACAATCACCTCATCATTTTTTCTGATTTTTTTCATGACACTCCCCTTACAACACTTCAGGCGCAAGAGAAACAATCTTCATAAAGCGCTCAGTACGCAATTCACGGGTAACAGGTCCAAAGATACGCGTACCAATAGGTTCCAGTCTGGC
>CAZAIY010000202.1:0-2942 GCA_964485295.1 uncultured Oxalobacter sp.
GGTCTGCACGCAAATCCTCATCACGGAAACATTTTGCAATCTGGAAATAACGATCGTATCCAGATACCATCAACAATTGTTTAAAAAGTTGTGGCGATTGCGGCAATGCATAAAATTCACCCGCATTCACGCGGGAAGGAACCAGATAATCGCGGGCGCCTTCCGGTGTGGAACGTGTCAACATCGGGGTTTCAATGTCAATAAAACCATTTTCATCCAGAAATTTACGTACTTCCATCGCCACTTTGTAACGCAAACGCAAATTGTATTGCATGACGGGTCGACGCAAATCCAAGACACGATGCGTCAAACGTGTCGTTTCGGAAAGATGATCATCATCCAACATAAAAGGAGGCGTCACAGAAGCATTCAGAATTTCAAGATCCTCACAAAACACTTCCACTTTTCCTGATGTTAAGTTTGGATTAACCGTACCATCCGGCCGTTCGCGAACAATACCTGTCACACGAATACAGTACTCATTACGAATGGATTCTGCCTTGGTAAAAACCTCCGGACGATCTGGATCACATACAATCTGCACCATGCCTTCACGATCTCGCAGATCGATAAAGATAATTCCTCCATGGTCGCGCCTTCTGTGTACCCATCCACAAAGACTGACAGTTTGTCCCATAAGTGCCTCTGTTGTAAGGCCACAATAGTTTGTTCGCATCGACATGTTGTTTTGCCTATAAATTTATTTATTGTCTATTAATTAAAAAAAGATACCTTTTAAAAATCAGCCGTTATTTATTCAGGAGAATCATTAACCGCATGGTCCATTAAATCCCATAGGACAGGCTGAACAAGGAGAAGAAAAATCTGCGGAAGCACCTGATGAACCGGTATTAACACCCGCTGCTGTTAACATTTTTTTGAAACTGTCTTTCCCGCAAGAAGTGCATTTTGTTAGCGGTGCATCAGAAAGTTTTTGAAGCACATCCTCAGCATGTCCACATTCTTCACAGCGATAAGCATAAATAGGCATATCTTTACTCCGATAACTTTGGAAACCTTTAATTATAAATATTTTCTATTGATATTTATACGAATACTTAAATATAACCAATCAAGAATTAACAAGTAACCTTATTGATTGCATCCTGTAAAATGAATTTAAGATTAAAGAAATATTAAGCGATAACCACCAAAAAGATAGAGACTTAAAAAACCGATCAAAAGACCGCATCCAAAATAGATAATACTGTTTAACAGCCGTTTTATTCGTTTTTGTTCAGCTGCAATTTGTTGTAACAGAAGTTCTTTTTCTGTATCGGGTTCGGCAATTTTAATCAATGCCTGCTGAACAAGACGGGGTAATTGCGGAAAAATATGACCATATCGAATGGCTTCCAACTTCAATTGTTTAAACATTCCTTTTAAACCGATTTGTTCTTTCATCCATTCTTCAAGAATCGGTTTTGCCGTTTTCCATAAATCCAAATCCGGATCCAGCTGTCTTCCCAAACCTTCAATATTTAACATGGTTTTTTGAAGCAAAACCAGTTGTGGCTGTATTTCAATATTAAATCGCCGTGACGTTTGAAACAAACGTATAAGCAGTTGTCCCAAAGAAAAATCCTTAAGCGGTTTGTCAAAAATGGGTTCGCAACATGTTCGTACGGCTGCTTCCAATTCTTCAACGCGTGTATTTTTAGGAGCCCATCCCGATTCAATATGTGCCTCGGCAACGCGGCGATAATCGTGATGGAAAAAAGCAAGAATATTTTCTGCCAAATACGCTTTATCAAAATTGCTGAGAATACCGACAATTCCAAAATCAATGGCAACATATCGGCCATAGGTATACATCTCCGTTGAAATAAAAATATTTCCCGGATGCATATCAGCATGAAAAAAGCCATCCCGAAAAACTTGTGTTAAAAAAATCTCGACTCCATTTTGAGCGAGTTTTTTTAAATCCAAACCTTCTGCAATTAGGCGATCTGTCTGGGAAACAGGAATACCACGAACCCGTTCCATTACCATGACATTAGAAGAACAGTATTCCCAATATATTTCCGGAACAATCAGTAAAGGAGAAGTGCTGAAATTACGTTTAAATTGACTGCAATTAGCCGCTTCGCGCATGAGATCCAATTCATCTTGTAAAGATTTGTCAAACTCATCGACAACTTCTGTCAAACGTAAACGACGAGAATCTTCCCAAATCCTTTCACACAATTTAGCCATTGCTCGTATTAATTCAATATCCCGGCTAACTCGTTTTTTCATCCCCGGACGTAAAATTTTTACAGCAACTTCAACACCGCTATAAAGTACGGCAAAATGAACCTGTGCGACAGAAGCTGAAGCAGCCGGAACATGATCAAAATAAGCAAAAAGCTGATCAGGATGCGCACCAAGATTTTCTGTAATCTGTCGGACAGCCAAATCTGAATCAAAAGGAGGAACCTGATCCTGCAATTTGGATAATTCTTCAATAATGTCTTCCGGGACCAAATCCGGTCGGGTAGATAAGGCCTGACCCAATTTGATAAATATTGGCCCCAATGATTCCAAAGCCAAACGCAATCTTTTCCCACGTGGCATGGATAGATTGCGCCAGAAAAAAAGATACCGAAAAAAAAGCAAACTGCGTGACTGATTCATGCTTGATGACATAACATCATCAAGCCCATATCGTATGGCTACCCATAAAATTGTCAACAGCCGCCCGATTTTTCGCATAATTATGTAACGCTCCGTTTGTTATAGTAAATCTGAAAAAATCATTTACTTAAAAACAAGTTTAAATATTAACATTACAAAATATTATTTCTTATTTAAAACAAATCGCCCGCAGGATGGATGCGGGCGATTTGCTTAGTCACTATTTGATTTTAAGCAAATCAGGACAATTGCTGTACTCCAGCCAACACCCAACCTTCTTTTCCGGAAACCGGACGTGTCAAATTCCAAACCTCAGAAAAAGCCGT
>CAZAIY010000203.1:0-2926 GCA_964485295.1 uncultured Oxalobacter sp.
GTGAGACAGTTTGGTCCCTATCTGCCGTGGGCGTTGGAAGTTTGAGGAGGGCTGCTCCTAGTACGAGAGGACCGGAGTGGACGAACCTCTGGTGTACCGGTTGTCACGCCAGTGGCATCGCCGGGTAGCTAAGTTCGGAAGAGATAACCGCTGAAAGCATCTAAGCGGGAAACTTGCTTCAAGATGAGACTTCCCGGAGACTGGATCTCCCTGAAGAGTCGTTCGAGACCAGGACGTTGATAGGCTGGGTGTGGAAGCGCAGTAATGCGTTAAGCTAACCAGTACTAATTGCTCGTGAGGCTTGTCCCTATAACATTGGAGATGTTATGGGAACTGACACAACAATATGTCAAGATCATGCCCGTCTTCTTTATGCTATCCGGATTGGATAGGCTGATGGTAAAATCAGCTTATCGACAAGTTATGCCTGATGACCATAGCAGGTTGGAACCACTCCTTCCCATCCCGAACAGGACAGTGAAACGATTCTGCGCCGATGATAGTGCTGTTACCAGTGTGAAAGTAGGTAATTGTCAGGCTTTTATACCCAAAACCCCCAGGTACAAACCCCGGGGGTTTTTTTTATCCCTTTCATCCATCCCCCCCCCCCATCCTCAACCCGAAAAATGAGGCATTTCAGGATGAACGCTTGTACTTAATTTGACAAACCATCAATAAAAAACCGAGAGTATTTCACATACTCTCGGTTTTCTTTGTCTTTGGCGCGGCTGGCAGGAATCGAACCCACGACCCCTTGGTTCGTAGCCAAGTACTCTATCCAGCTGAGCTACAGCCGCCCGAAATAAAAATTATATCATAAAACATTAACAAAAAGATACTATAACAAATCGTTTTTTTGAATAAAAAAACATGAAAAAAGAAATAAATTTCTATAATAGATCAGAATTTGAGTGACAAAACTTATCAATAATTGTTGCATGGCGTACAATCAGATATCTTTTCTATCTGTTTATAAGGATAAACACTTGAAACGCAATTCATTAGCTTTATTGATGCTTTTTTTGTCTGCCTGTTCGACGGTTAATACCAGTGAAACACAGAATACATTGGCACAGCAAAATGCAGAAACTTATGCTGCTGTACAAAACGATTCCCTTTCGGAAGAAGAAACTGCACGAGTTGAGCGCTTAAAAGAAGAAAATGTTCCTTCACTTTATCTAAGTGGTGATCTGCTATATGAAATACTGGTAGCAGATTTAGCCTATAAACAGGGGGAGTACGAAAATGCTTACGAAGGAATGATGGATGTTGCCAAAAAAACCCGGGATCCCCGATTGGCGAAGCGGGCAGCTGAAATTGCAGCAAGAGAAAAAAATTCCTATGATGCCTTGAAAGCCGTTCGGTTTTGGCATGAACTGGCTCCAAATTCCAGCGAAGCAAAAAAGTATTTGATGGGCTTTCTGGTTTTGGAAGATCGCTGGGGGGAACTGGAGTCTTTTTTATCGGAAACTTTGGCAAAAGCAGATCCTGTTGAGCGAAATGCGTTGATGTATCAGTATCAGCAGTTTTTATCAAATAGCAAGGATCCCGAACGGGCTTTTAAAATGATGGAAAGACTGGCCATGCCTTACATGCATGTTTCTGAAACGCATGTAGCACTTTCCCAAATGGCCTTTTCTAATAAAGACATTGAGCGGGCTGAGAAAGAGGCAAAAGAAGCTTTACGATTGAAACCGGATTCTGAATTGGCTGTGTTGACACTTGCCCAGGCACAAAAGGATCCCAATCAGTCTATTCCCACGTTAACCGAATTTGTCAAACAATATCCCAATTTTAGAGAGGTTCGTATTTCTCTCGGACGGCTGTTGATAGGACAAAACAAATATGATGAAGCCAGGGCTCATTTTGAATACGCCTTAACAACCCAGCCTGACGATATGATGACCCTGTATTCCCTAGGGTTATTGGCGGTTCAGCAAGAAGATTATCAAACTGCTGAAAAACACCTGAAACGGTATTTGGAGCTTGCCAAAAAAACAGGAAAAGATGAAGCGGAATCGTATCAGGCGATTTTTCTTTTGGCGCAACTCGCAGAAGAGCAAAAAAATTACAAGGTGGCAAAAACCTGGCTTGACAAAATTTCGGAAGAAGATGACAGAGAGGCATGGCTGTTAGCCCAGATCAAAAAGAATCAAATTTTGGTCAAACGGGGATATATCAAAAAAGCCAGAAAAAATTTGTCTACGCTTCGTGCGGAATATCCAATAGAAGAAGAAAAAATTTTTCTTGCCGAAGCACAGATTCTCAGATCGGTTAATTTGAATAAGGAAGTCTATAACCTGTTAAAAACCGGTTCCAAAAAATTGAACACAAGTATTAATTTGTTATATGACTATTCCCTGGCGGCAGAAACCATGGGACGCTATGATGAAATGGAACTGGCGTTAAGACGTATTTTGGAAATCGATTCAAACAGTCATTTGGCCTATAACGCTTTGGGATATTCCCTGGCAGATCGCAATATACGTCTGGAAGAAGCTTATGTCCTCATTTCCAAAGCTTTGGAATTGGCACCGGAAGATCCTTATATTATTGATAGTATGGGATGGGTTCTTTTTCGTCAGGGCAAGTTCAAAGAAGCTGAATTAATGTTAAGACGGGCATATGAACTTTTACCGGAAGCGGAAGTCATGTCTCATCTGGGAGAGGTTCTTTGGTTTTCCGGGCAATTTGATGAAGCGAAAACCTTCTTTATCAAAGCGAAAAAGACCGATCCTCAAAATGAAACGTTTATTAAAACGATTAAACGCCTGAATATTCGTTTACCGTGATTTGAGGGGGATATGACGACTGTATCGATTATTGCCGCGATGGCAGAAAATAGAGTAATCGGGAAGGATAATAAAATGCCATGGCATATCCCGGGAGAACTCAAGATTTTTCGTGATCACACGATGGGGAAAAC
>CAZAIY010000204.1:0-2915 GCA_964485295.1 uncultured Oxalobacter sp.
TGATGATCAGGAAGTCGTATTAGAAGGTCATATCACAAAGAAAATCAAAAAAAACCATTACGAATTTAAGGATAATACAGGAACAATTCGTACCGAAATTGATAAAAAATATTTTTACAACACTAAAATAACTGACAAAACTCTCGTTGAAATTTATGGAGAAGTAGACAAAGATTTCCTAAGAACACCTGAAATTGATGTAAAAAGATTAATTATTATCAATCCTTAAACTTTTTATTTTGCAAAAAAGACCGGTTCACCGGTCTTTTTTCGTGAGACAATATAATCTTGATAGAACTCAGGCAGATAAATGCAAAAAAAAGAAAAAAAAGCAGGCGTATTTGGTTGGTTGGGCATTTTGGTTTTCGCCATGCTGGTTTTGTGGCCATTACTGTTAATGATTGAAATTCGAAACACATTATTAACTGCCGCATTGGATTTCCCACAACTACAGGAACGTTATACTTGGTATTATTTCCGAACAGCCGTCCTTTTTGTTGTATTGACGTGTGCCGCTATCAGTATGATTGGTGGCGGTATTCTTTTCAAACGCCGCAAATACAGTTCCATTTATTGGGCGATTGCAGCACTTTGGATCTCCGGTCCTATCGGCCAAGCTTTTTCTTTCGCATTACCTTCTCTCATGTATGATTTGGGCAGCTTTACAGCCAATATCATGCGACACTCCGATTCAATGATCACTTCGGTTGTAATCAAATTGGTTTGTACCGCCTATTTACTAACTTCTAAAAGAGTTAAATCAACCTACCCGAAAACAGGACAGCCATTGCCTGAAAATACAGACGATTAAAAAGAATTTCTCAAAACTAAACTTTATCTTTTACACCGCTTTTTGTATGATCAAGAAATACGCTTTGATTAATGTTATTTCTTTTTTTAGTGGGGTTCTGTGCGAGTTAGTGTTTATTACGATACTGTCCTGATAAAAGTTCTTCTTGAAAACAAGGGCAATGAAAGACTGGTTATCAAATACAATGGGCAGGAAATCTATTTGCCAACAACTTATGATCATGCCAATCAATTGCAAACCCAATTAAATTCCGGTACTTTGCCAGGGCAAGTTGGTGCTGCACGTTTGGTTGCCGGTAAAGCTATTGGATTACCTCCAGTTTATTATTTTGAAAAATATTTGGATCAAACCTTAAGACGAAATTTTGAAATAGATACCTTTGAATATACTGCAGACGGGTACAATGTAAATTGTATCGGCTGGCGTAATCAAAAAAATCCGGCAGGATTTCTTGCACCTAAAGGTGTTATTCCGGGAATTGACGGTAATTTTATTACAGACGGAACAGAATCATTTGAATTGGATGTTCCCTATCAATTCACAAACCTATGTACCAGCATGGGAAGTGATACCATTTCTCTGCTACGTGACTTCATCGCAACTGCATGTCAACTGTACGACACGCCTGAATTGCCTCGTGCCGATTTCTTTTCCAGCAAGGGACCGGAAGCAGAAAAATTAGTTTCCCAATACCTCAATTTGGTCTACAAGAAGAAAAATTAATCTCTCAAAACAAAACGAGGCATATCGAAATTTTACGCCTTTTTATATGCCTCGTTTTATAGACCAAATATCGAAAAAAATACTTTTTGCTTAAAAGCCATTTCAGAAAGAATGACGTAGACCGACTTGTACTCCTGTAATTTCACTTCTTTCTATTTGCGTAAAATTATAGTGCTTTCCAACAAAAGCATTACCAGCATCCAAATAGGACATCATGCCATAAAGTGATGTCCGTTTTGATAAAAAGTACGTATAACCTATAGAATATTTATAAATATCCTCATCATTTACACCATCATCCCAATTACCATAATTGGCTGCCAACTGAATTTGTCCACTACCTATCTTATAAATCAATCCTAAAGTTGCATCGCTTTGATCAACACTCCTTCCATTTAACAACCAATTGGATGATGATTCATAAGTATTTGCAAATCCAGATTGTGTTTTAGAATCCTGATAACCTATGGAAATCGTCGCTGATCCAAAAGTATAAGCTCCTCCCATATTCCAGGAATAAGAATTGTCGGAATCAGCCATACGGTAATAATTTGCCGTCAAAAAAACAGGTCCATTATCATATTTTAGAGAAGCATTCCATCCATCATTACCGGTTCTTCTGTAATACGCACTATCATGATCATCTTCTCCTAAAGAATAGGATGCAGCAAAGGAAAAACCGTTCCAGATCGGACTATCATAACGCAAAGTATTTGGCAGATGCTCTGCGTAAAGATTATTACCATAAGCCAGATTGGCGCCAACACTAAAATTGAAAAATGGATCAAGACGACGATAATTTTCAATTGATAAATTGGAAACGCGTCCTAGTTTAACCATACCCCAATCCTGATACTGAATACCAATATTAGCTTGTCCTTGAAAATCCGGTCTTCTTAAACTCGGATTTCCTCCATCGGCACGACTACGTGCAAAATCAACCTCATTTCGCCTACGTGCGGCATCACCATCATTGAGTTCCAGTTGCTTTTCAAGCGTAAACGACACTTTCAAATTACCACTCAGATTTTCAGCGCCAGTAAATCCAATAAAATTACCGTAATTACATGCCATGCCAACGTCACGGCCACTTTCCTTAAAGTATCCCGTATCAACGTTACCATAGATACGAATGTCAGATTGTGCATGGACACTCGCAACAAAACCAGCGGTAACCCCTAACGCCATTAATACCATGAATGTTTTTTTCATATCCTTTATTCCAATATGTAGCATGCAAACCCTTTCCTAAACCATTCATATCCGGTGGATTTTATGGCATTTCTTTAATATTTAGTAAGGAAATTAAGAAATCTTGTTGTTTTTTAGCACAAGAACGAAACTAACCGACAATAGCAATAAGTTCGACAATGAAATAAAG
>CAZAIY010000205.1:0-2899 GCA_964485295.1 uncultured Oxalobacter sp.
GATATGATAAATCCTGAGGATATGAAACTCACGAATGCATCCAAAAAACCAAGTAATAAGGTTGCTTCTACAAAAATAACAAAAAAAACTGCAAAAACAGCTAAGCAAAAAATTCCTGTAGAAAATAATATTACGGCAAAACCATCGCGAACCATCTCAGAAACAATCCCATCCGCAAGACCAATAAGAAAAAAACTTGCAGAAACTTCATTGCAATCCCCTGTAAGTCGAGCAGCAAGTAAATCTGGTGAAACCAAAATGTTTGTTTTGGATACTAATGTATTGATGCATGATCCAACTGCACTTTTTCGCTTTGAAGAACATGACATCTTTTTGCCCATGGTCACACTTGAGGAAATGGATGATCATAAACGAGGTGCATCAGATGTTGCCCGTAATGTCCGACAGGTTTCACGTTATCTAGATGCATTAGTTGCAAATGTCGATGAAATGCATCTAGATGATGGAATTCCGTTAGATAAGTTAGGTAATGTAGAAGCTGGTGGTCGCTTATATTTCCAAACAAGACTACAAGCAACAGAATTACCCAAAGGACTTCCAAAGGCGAAAGACGACAATCAAATTTTAGGTATTATTCCTGCGTTAATGGCAGCTTTTCCTGGTCGTGCTATTGTTTTGGTATCAAAAGATATCAACATGCGCATCAAGGCACGCGCCCTGGGACTTGCAGCAGAAGATTATTTCAATGATCAAGTTCTTGAAGACTCTGATTTGCTTTATTCAGGCACAATGGAATTACCTGAAAATTTCTGGGAAATTCACGCAAAAAATATCGAATCCTGGCAAGAAAATAATCCTCACGGTATCAGCAACACCTTTTATCGTATTACCGGACCTCTCGTTCCTTCAATGGTTGTTAATCAATTCGTTTATCTTGAAGCAAAAAATGGCGAAGTACCCTTTTATGCGCAAGTAAAAGAAATCAATGGTAAAACAGCTGTATTAAGAACCTTACAGGACTATTCGCATCAGAAAAATAATGTATGGGGTATTTTGGCAAGAAACCGCGAACAAAATTTTGCCCTTAACATTTTAATGGATCCTGAATGCGATATCGTAACATTGGTCGGACAAGCCGGTACAGGCAAAACTCTTCTTGCATTAGCTGCCGGTATTACTCAGGTACTTGATTCAAAACGATATAACGAAGTTATCGTTACTAGGGTTACTATTCCTGTCGGTGAAGATATCGGCTTTTTACCAGGTACGGAAGAAGAAAAGATGTCTCCTTGGATGGGTGCTTTTGATGACAACATGGAGGTTCTCAACAAAAACACTCATCAAGAAGGTGGCGAATGGGGACGCGCTGTTTCACATGATTTGATCCGATCCCGTATTTCAGTTAAGTCTTTGAACTTTATGAGGGGACGGACTTTTATTGATAAATTCCTCATTATTGATGAAGCACAAAACCTAACACCCAAACAAATGAAAACACTGATAACTCGTGCTGGACCAGGAACAAAAATCGTTTGTCTAGGTAATATTGCTCAAATTGATACTCCTTATCTAACAGAAGGATCAAGTGGTTTGACTTATGTTGTCGATCGTTTTAAAGGATGGAAACATAGTGGACATGTCATGTTAGCTCGTGGCGAACGTTCCAGATTAGCTGATTATGCAAGTGAGATCTTGTAAATGACCGAAAAAAAACAGCATCGCTATCAGGTAATAAAAGGTGATATCCTTATTGGCGAATCTTCGAATTTATGTGATGCTGTTTTGTTAGCTGCCAGCTATGATGGTCATGCGGCAAAGTTTGTTCGTGACAAACATGGATTTATGAGTTTTTTTGCTAGCCGCCACAAAATACCTGTCAATGAATACATTCCTGCACCTTGTGATGCTTTTCGCCCATGGTCTCCATTAAAAGATGAAACTGAAGCAAAAGAACATGTTGCTCAATTGATTGTTGAAAGTGGACAGCTTCATTCTAAACATAAAGATCTGCAAATAGTAACATTGATTTTTTAGAATGATATTTCAAAAAACTAAAAACGATCTTACTTTTCTTGTTACCTATCATAAAATAATACTTATTTCAAAATTATTCTGGTTTGTAGCTAAAAACAGAGGTTTTTCCATGTACAGACAATTTTTTACTTATGTACTTTCTATTCTAGCAATATGTTTACTTACAGCATGTGCTTCAAGAAATGAAGTTTGCAAAACATGTCTTGAACGGACAGATGAAAGACTAATGGATGCCGCTGCACAATTGTATCCTGATGCGATCCAACGACTACTCGATGAAGGGGCATCAATTAATGCTAAAGACCAGTTTGGAGAAACACCTCTTATGAAGGCTCTCAGACAACCAGCATCCGGTTCTTTGGAAACCATGCGTCCTTTGCAAGATACAATCAGTATCCTTTTGAATGCTGGTGCAGACATTGATGTTGTCAATATTCATGGTATTGAAGCACTGGAACTGGTACAAAAAACAGGCAATATTGAAGTGATCAAATCATTCAATAATCACATGTCGCAAAACGACAGGGATGCAATGTTTATGCGAGTTCTTACTGATAAGCAGTATGATATTGCTTGGTTTCTTTTAAAATCAGGTGCAAATCCCACACAAGTTAATAATCAAAATCAATCCGCATTACATCTGGCAGTTAACAGTCCACAACCTCATCTTCAACTATTTCTTGATTTGCTGAAATCAAATGATGTCAATTTGATTGATAAAAACGGAACGACACCTGTTATGACTGCCTGTGCCAACGCAGCACCTGTTGATATTGTAAAATCCCTTCTTGAAAAAGGTTCCAATATCAATGAACGTTTCAATAATAAAAACCTGTTATATCTTGCTTTAACTGCAAAAACAGAAAATATCGATTTGATAAAATTTCTCTTAAATAACGGTTTT
>CAZAIY010000206.1:0-2891 GCA_964485295.1 uncultured Oxalobacter sp.
TCCTGCAACAGGCCGGTACCGCCATGTTAGCCCAGGCTAACCAGCTGCCTCAAACTGTCCTTTCCCTGATCGGTTAATCAACCCACAGGAAAATGACAGGGTAACCTGAAAAAGCTGAAGGATTGAACCCCGATCTGTTAAAAGAACAGGTCGGGGTTTGGGTACAAAACAGAACAGGAGAAAATGATGGAAATAAAAGGTATCAGTAACAGTATGCCGGTTTCCGGAGTCCGTCCGTCAATGGAAAGTATTCCTGTTCTTCCGTCGGTGCAGAATCAGGGACAGGTAATGGCTAACGCGGTTAATGCACCTGCTAATGCAGAAAAAGCGATGGCAGACAAAAATGCGACGGGTCGTTTTGCTACGGGTAATGCTCAGGCTTCATCATCTGTTGATTCGGAACAGATGGAAAAGGCAATGGAAAGTATAGCCAAGTCATTGGATTCATTATCCAGATCCAATGATCTGGAGTTTTCGATTGATGATGAATTGGGGCGTGTTGTGGTTAAAGTGGTTGATACGGAAACCAAGGAAATTATTAAACAGTTTCCTTCGGAAGAGGCTATTGCACTAGCCAGATCACTCAACAAAAATGGCAGTTTTCATCAAGCCAAGGCCTGATCGTTAACGACATCTGTTATAACGGAAAATTCCCTGATAGTCATAAAGACTATCGGGGAGTTTTTTTTGTGCGCTCGCCATGGGTCCGTTCTAACGGGAAAAATCCTTATTCAGAAAGCCAAAGACATTGGAATGAGTTTGCTCTGACGACATAATTGCCAAGGGGGTATTAATAACTATCCACTACGGGTTCTTACGGTTGGATCGGGAGCGGATCAGGGAAATTTCTTAACCCGTTACCCGATTTTGGGATCTTTTTTTCTTTTTTTTTGTAAATTTTTCAAATAGATAAAAAATTTTTTACATTTTTTGTCATTTTTGCGCTAAAGTTTTTATTATTTCAACCGTAAACAGGGATAAGAAGCAATACGCCCACTGGATGGGCGTAAAGCCAATGGAGCGATACATATTCTGTATCACGACAAAATAGACAAGCAAGAATGACAGGAGACAAAAGATGCCTTCCTTTATCAATAACAATACGAGTGCAATCAATACGATGCGGCAACTAAATCGTACGCAGCAAACGCTGACGTCCGCAATGGAACGCTTGTCTTCGGGTAAACGAATCAATAGCGCAAAAGATGATGCCGCCGGATTGAATATTGCCGGATTGATGTCAACCCAGATCAATGGAATGAATCAGGCCATTCGCAATGCGTATGATGGTATTTCGATGTCCCAGACAGCGGAAAGCGCATTGTCTACATCTGAAAATATGCTTCAGCGGATGCGTGAATTGGCTGTGCAGGCATCCAATGCGACATACTCTGCGGCTGACCGTCAGGCAATTCAGGAGGAAATCAATCAATTGGCTTCCGGTCTGGATGATATCGCCAGCAAGACATCCTTTAATGGACAAAAACTGCTTGACGGTACGATGGGCGAGCAGATTTTTCAGGTGGGAGCCAATGCAGGAGAAACGGTTTCTGTTGGGGCGAGCGATTTCAGAATTGCCACATATGGCAATAATCGTCTGGAAAGTGAGGCACTGACCCCGGGAACAAAAGTGAATGCCGGACAATTTACGGTTTCAGGGTCGGCTGGTTCTGCAACAATTTCCGTGGCAGAAGGTGCTTCAGCCAGGGATGTTGCTGCAGCGATCAATGCGCAGTCAGATGAAACGGGAGTCACGGCAACCGCAACGACAGAAGTCAGTTTGGGCAATTTGCAGGCATCCGGCAGTTATGCTTTTGATGTGGTATCGGAAAACGAAAAAGCGGTGACGGTTTCCTTTACGGTTGGGGCTGACGGAGATTTGTCTGCCGCTGCCAAAGCGTTTAATGACCAGGCGGCTAAAACAGGTGTCAGGGCGCAGGTTGATGCAGTTACGGGAGGATTGAAACTCGTTAATAATGCCGGTGAAACGATTGGGCTTCAGGCCAAAAATGATACGGCAACAACGGCAACCATGGCAACATACAATGCTTCCGGAGAGCTTTCTGCCGAACAGACAGTAACAGACAATGCCTATGTGGAAGCCGTGGGTACGATCAAAATGGATTCACCGGATTCATTTGCCGTAACCGAATCGGTTCCTTCTGCAGGACTGAATCTGGCAGGTAATTCACAATTGAATTCGGTTGGCAGTATCAGTGTGGCAACTTTTGAAGATGCCCAGGATGCGATTGCCACCATTGATTCCGCCTTGGCGGCAATTAGCAGTGAACGTTCAAAATATGGGGCGATCCAGAACCGTTTTGAATCCACAATCACAAACCTGATGGTGGGATCGGAAAATGCGTCTGCATCCAGAAGCCGTATTATGGATGCGGATTATGCGCAGGAAGTATCCAATCAGTCCCGTTCATTGCTTCTGCAGAAAATGGGTGTTGCAATGCAGACGCAGGCCAATCAATTGCCTCAAATGGTGCTTTCCCTATTAAAATAATTTCCGTTAAGGATATTTTTTCAGGCAGGTGGTTTTCAGACCACCTGCTTTTTTTATTGCAAATGGTTTTATGCGCCAGCTGATTCATTTACGGGTATTAAAACTTCATTTCTGATAGGATTTTTCCGGTTTTTATCATGATTCAATTTGTGCCGGGCATTTCTGAAGCTGTTGCGCCTGACAAAATCCTTTTTCAGTTCGAAATTTTGTTGGCACTCCTTTGCTTTTTCAAATACCTCCTTCCAAAACCCTATTCCGTTATCCGGAATGAAACCGTATGGATTCAAATGATTTTGTTACATTTTGTCACAATTTTTTTGTTTTATATCAAAAATCCAGACCGCACACACTAGTTTTAGTTCGTGATCTCATCTTCTGA
>CAZAIY010000207.1:0-2886 GCA_964485295.1 uncultured Oxalobacter sp.
TCTTTCGGATTACGCCAAAGGTTCCATGACACATGTCACAGACATGATCAATGAGACGAAAAAAGCAGGAAAACCGGTTTTGGTTGATCCCAAAGGGGACGATTTTTCCCGTTATGCCGGTGCCACCATGTTAACGCCTAACAAAAGCGAACTCAGACAAATTGTGGGAGCCTGGTCTGACGAAAACCAATTAACAGAAAAAGCCCAAAAACTTCGTGAAGAACTTCAGCTGGAATATCTGCTTTTAACGCGATCTGAAGAAGGGATGTCTTTATACAGTAAAGATGAAACCATTCATGTTCCTGCCATTGCGCGTGAAGTCTATGATGTTTCAGGTGCCGGAGACACTGTCATAGCAACCGTTGCCGCCATGTTAGCTGCCGGAACCAGCATGATTGATGCGGTTACCATTGCAAACCGGGCGGCAGGAATTGTGGTCGGCAAATTGGGAACAGCGACCGTAACACCTCAGGAGCTTTTTGAAGAATAAATTACGGTGCTAGTTGACGCGTTCCAATTTGGCAACATTTAAATCCAGTAATTTCATTCCAACACGATTGAAATTAACATGAGCCCGCATATTGCCAATGCCACCTTCCAGATGAATGATAACGCCTTCTCCAAATTTCTGATGAAATACCGTTTCTCCAATACGCCAGGAAACGCCACCTGATTTTGTTTCGGGCATTTTTTTTGCAAAAGAGGCACTGGCAAAATCCGGCTTATCCGGCTTAGCAGGAGTGGTATTGAACGAAAAAACCGGTTTTTGCTGGTTTACTCTTTTCAGTACATTTTGCGGCAATTCCTCCAAAAAACGGGATTGGATGTTATGTCGGGTGTTGCCATGCAACATGCGTGTTTGGGCAAAGCTTAAATAAAGTCTTTTTTTGGCTCTTGTAATGGCAACATACATGAGCCTTCGCTCTTCTTCGAGTCCCCCCAATTCCTTTACACTGTTTTCGTGTGGAAAAAGCCCTTCTTCCAGACCGGTTATAAAAACCGCATCAAACTCCAGCCCCTTTGCCGCATGAACAGTCATCAGCTGCAATGCATCCTGACCTTCCTGTGCCTGATTTTCTCCTGCTTCCAATGAGGCATGCGTCAAAAAGGCAACCAGAGGAGACATCTCCATGCCCTGTGACAAATCCAACTCATCTGCTTTTTGTGTTTCATCGGTTTTCTCTTGCCCATAAAAAGCCTGGGAAACAAACAGTGCAGGCATGTCCTGAGAAATATCTTCTTCGTATAAAAATACTGTTGCAGCATTGATCAGCTGATCCAGATTTTCAATACGATCTGCCCCATCCTTATCCTTCAAATAATGTTGACGCAATCCGCTTCGATCAATCATTACCTGTACCATTTGAGGTAAAGACGCCTGCTGTGTTTCAAAACGGATCTGTTCAATCAGGTTAATAAAAGCCTTTAATGCATTTCCCGCTTTGCCTGACATATAGGATGTCGCCTCGTAAAGCGAAATGCTGCGTTGCTTTGCAATCTCCTGTAATTGTTCAAGGGATCTGGCACCTATCCCTCTTGCAGGAAAATTGACCACCCGTATAAACGCGGAATTATTATGGGGATTATCAATTAATTGAAGATAGGCAATCGCATGCTTGATTTCTGCCCGTTCAAAAAAACGCAGTCCTCCATAAACACGATAGGGTATTCCTCTGCCAAAAAGTGCGTGTTCTATCACCCGGGATTGTGCATTGGAACGATACAATATGGCAATTTCACTACGTAGCCATCCCTCATCAACCAGATTTTTAATTTCTTCAACCAGATATTTTGCTTCATTCAGATCGGATGTGGCTTCAAAAACACGAACCGGCTCCCCAAAACCCGCATCCGTATGCAAATTTTTTCCCAGTCGCCGATTGTTTTTCGAGATGAGAACATTGGCCGCTTCCAGAATATTTCCGTGAGAACGATAATTCTGTTCCAGACGAATCAGGTTTTTGACATCGAAATCTTTTTGAAAGGCCATCATATTGTCAACATTGGCACCACGAAATGCATAAATACTCTGATCATCGTCTCCGACGGCAAAAACGGAAGTGTCCTCACCCGCCATCAACTTCAACCATTTATATTGCAAATCATTTGTATCCTGAAATTCATCGACCAAAATATGCTTAAACCGTTTCTGATAATGTTCTCGCAAAAGTTCATTATGGGAGAGCAATTCATAGCTGCGCAATAACAATTCGGCAAAATCGACCACGCCTTCTCTTTGACACTGATCTTCATACAATTTGTACAATTCCTGCATTTTTTGGTCATATTCACCAATCGCCTCAACATGGTGTGCACGCAGTCCCTGCTCCTTGGCAGAATTTATATAATGAACCAGTGATCTGGGAGGATATCTGCCATCATCTATATTATGGGTTTTCAGCAATCTTTTAATAAATGACAGCTGGTCCTGGGTGTCCAAAATCTGAAATGTTTGTGGTAATGAAGCCTCGCGATAATGAATTCTTAATAACCGGTTGCAGAGTCCATGAAATGTACCAATCCACATTCCCCGAATATCAACAGGAATCATGCCGGATATACGGGCTGTCATTTCTTTTGCGGCCTTGTTTGTAAAAGTCACCGCTAAAATACCGGAAGGGAAAACCTGACCCGATTTTAAAAGCCAGGCTATTCGGGTTGTCAGAACACGCGTTTTACCAGATCCTGCCCCGGCAAGAATTAAAGCGGATTGAGCGGGAAGTGTAACGGAAGTTAATTGTTCTGGATTAAGATTTTCAAGAAGTTTTTGCATACCCGATATTATCTCGCAAACCGGATAAAAACGGAAAACGAACTTTCTTTAGCTCAAACAATTTTTTTTGAAAATCTTATATAGTTATCCTGATGAACCGGTATTAAGAAAAT
>CAZAIY010000208.1:0-975 GCA_964485295.1 uncultured Oxalobacter sp.
TTCGAACCACTTTTGAAAGGTTGGTGCGAATTTAATTTTTATCTGGTTATCTTCCATGCTCATTTTGACATGGCAAACCGCAGTTTACCTGATATCAATTCACCACCCTTCATAATGTACAAAAAACGCCCTCATTTGAGGGCGTTCCTGTTTTTGCAAATTAATGTTGTTGAACATAAACCTGAAAAAATTTATACATCAGGAAGTAGAGCCTGCACGTTCATTTTCCATCCGTTCGATGCGTCCAATGTGTGTTCCACGCTTTTAATAAACCACTCCCAGCTTGTCTCAGAATGCTGTTAGCAGTGTGGCGTGATTCGATAGTTACAGCGACGGCAAAAGTTTTTTGCGTGATAGTAGAAAACCACAGTTCGTGACTTCCTTTCGCTTGTCTTTGAAAACTGCAATTATGTTCAAGTAGGATTTTTCAAAGTTTGGGGTAAAGTGAGCTCCTCCTCTGTTGCCAAACCGATTTGATCACATGATGCGACCCAGACATTAACTTCTGAATCGAACATCACTTCAATGTTGAAAGAATGATCAATGCGTACTCCGTCAGGCTCTTGCATTTCAGGAAGAATTGTTGCACTTGATTTGACAAACCATCGTATTAAAACCCGGTATATGCGTCGCTATCAGGGTTATCCAATATATCAGGCGCTGTTTTCCAAATTGAAGAGGATCTGCTATGGCGATTTGTTATCAATGACAGATCCGGAAGACTCGGGATTTTAAAAAGAGATGAAAGCTAACGGATATTGGGTTTTATAATGAGGTTATGAAAGAGAACTTAAACTTTTTTTGGGAAGGTCATTTTGATTTCAAAATTCCTTCTGTAGCCAATTCCAGAGATGCCGCCTATGTTTTTCGAAAAAAAACATGGCCAGCGTTACCTGGAACAGTTTGTCTGTTTTGGAACAAAATCCTGCAACGTTTCCTCAAACGGAAACCATTTTAAAAGGACGATCTGTAACG
>CAZAIY010000208.1:985-2884 GCA_964485295.1 uncultured Oxalobacter sp.
CAGTATTGATGATCTGATGCAGGCAGGATTTTTCCTGTTACAGTCCGTTTTGGAGTTGTATCCATAAAAAACTATTGAAAATCATAAGGGATTGTCCAAACAGGCGGTTTTATTGCCAGGCGAGCGGGGAATTGAAAAGGAAACCGGGAAATCCCTTGTTACAATAAATGCCTTTCCATTGTGTACCCGAAATTGATATGTCACCTACTTCAAACGAAGTTTCACAAAAAACAGCAGAGGGTTCTCCAAGACGTATTCTTGGATTAAAGGAAGCTGTTGCATTGATTGTGGGAATTGTAATAGGTGCGGGTATTTTTAAAACGCCTGCAATTGTTGCCGGTATCAGTAACAGTACAGGGTGGATGTTTGTTGCCTGGTTTTCAGGCGGTATTGTTTCATTAATTGGCGCCCTTTGTTACGCCGAACTGGCAACAACCTATCCCAATGCAGGTGGAGATTATCATTTCCTGTATCGAGCGTATGGGCGATCCGTTTCCTTTCTGTTTGGCTGGGCAAGATTGTCCGTTATTACAACCGGTTCCATCGCATTACTGTCATTCGTTTTTGGCGACTATATGAATCATGTTTTATCCCTGGATCTGTTTGGTCCGGGGTCGGGCTCATTGTGCTACGCCGTTTTGTCAGTACTGATTTTGTCCGTGATAAATCGAATGAATGTTCGATCCGGCATGTTTACCCAGACATTGTTGACGGTTTTACAGGCGGCCAGTTTACTGCTGATTGTCGGGACAGCCGCATTTTTGCTGGATTCGGGAAGTGGCGGCGTTTCTTTCACTGCATCTTCGCCTTTTTTTGGAAGTGAATTGTCCATGAGTGCATTTGGCATGGCCATGGTTTTTGTTTTATTAACCTACGGGGGATGGAATGAAGCTGCCTATATCAGTGCTGAAATGCGTAGTGGCCGGCATGGCATGGTTTGGGCATTGACATTATCCATCTGCATTATTACGGCGCTTTATCTGCTGGTCACGTGGGCCTACTGGAAAGGACTGGGAATAAAAGGGATGGGAGAATCAAAAGCGATTGCCGCAGATATGATGCGTATCGTTTTTGGAAGTGCTGTCGAGAAGGCAATTTCCCTGGCCATTGCCATTTCTGTTCTTACATCGATAAATGGAACGATGATAGTCGGCGCCAGAACCAGTTATGCAATGGGAAAAGACTGGACTGTTTTACGTAAACTGGGTGTTTGGGATATGAAAAGGGATACACCGGCCAATGCGATATGGGTACAGTGCGTGGCCTCTCTTTTTCTTATTGGAATGGGAGCGTGGCTGGGTGGAGGATTTATTTCCATGGTCGAATTTACGGCACCGGTTTTCTGGCTGTTTTTCCTTTTGACCGGCATTGCCCTTTTCGTTCTGCGACAAAAAGACCCGGATATTGAGCGCCCTTTTAAAGTGCCGTTTTATCCGATATTGCCGATACTTTTCTGCGCAACCTGCAGCTATATGCTGTGGTCCAGTCTGTCCTATGTATATGATCAGTCCCTTGGGGGAATCAATGCGGCCTGGATAGGTGTGGGTGTTCTGGTTATTGGAGTTCTTCTTCTCATACTGGTATACTTTTTCAGCTCGAAAAAAGGACTGACAGAAGAACAGACAACGGTAACAGAGGAACATCTATGAATTTGTGGAAACGCCCTTGGTTTGTGGCAATTGTCTTTTTTGCCGCATCACTGGCTGTATGTGTACTGGTTGTTGTTTCGGCAAAAGCCCAATTTGGTCTGGATGAATTTATGGGACCCAAATTGGATGCCGGGTTTATTGCAACCTATCCGGATGTTGTAAACGGCATGCTTGAACTTGCTGAAATTACGGATAAGGATGTGGTGTATGACCTCGGGTGTGGTGATGGGCGAATTGTTATTGCGGCAGC
>CAZAIY010000209.1:0-2882 GCA_964485295.1 uncultured Oxalobacter sp.
CATATTAGAAGAGACTAATATAGTATGAAAAAGCCTCGTTTGTAAGGTAAGCAACACATGATTGATTTTTTGCAATAAAAAATGAAGCTATCTGAAAAAACATTTTCCGGTTAGAAGTTAAAAACTCGCTTAAAAGAAAGATTATTTTATGACTGCCATAATGTCTTTTTGTGCCATTTGTTTTCTTCTTTTAGCTGGAAAATTTGTTCGATCCCAATTTTCAATTTTCCAGAAGTTGCATTTACCCGCATCTGTCATTGGTGGAGGGATGGGGTTTATCATCATTAATCTTATCGGGAATGATTTATCTGCAGAATGGTTTTCAGCGTTCTCTCAACTTCCCGGTTTTTTGATTAACATTGTCTTTGCCGGTCTTTTTCTGGGAAGTCACGCAACTCCATTGAAAAAAACATGGGAAATAGCTGCTTCCCAATTCTGTTTTGGGCAAATTCTTGCCTGGGGACAATATGTTGTGGGCCTTGGGCTGACCATATTTTTTCTTTCCCCCATTTTTGGTGTTCCGACTGTTTTTGGCAATTTAATTGAAATTGGTTTCGAGGGAGGATATGGGACGGTTGGTGGATTAACATCCCTGTTTGAGCAAAACAACTGGGCAGAAGGTGCCGATCTTGGTTATACCGTTGCCACTTTCGGCATGCTATTCGGTATTGTCCTCGGCATCATCATGATCAATATTGGTGTACAAAAAGGTTTTGTTAAAAATATCCGCACTTATTCAGACCAAAATCAATTTGAACGTTGCGGCATTTACGACCCGGAAAAACAACCGAAAGCGGGTCGACAAACCGTGTATTCGGATTCCATTAATTCACTTGCCCTTCATATTGCCTTTTTAGGCATAGCCATTTTCATTGGATACGGTATCAAAATACTTTTAACAGCGGGTGAAAATCTTGTTTTGGATTCCCTTTCTGAATTCAAGATCATGCAGAGTCTGCCTCTTTTTCCATTGTGTATGATTGGAGGACTTCTTTTGCAATGGTTTCTAAGAAACCGGCGTATTGATTTTCTGATCAATTATGAACAGATGCAACAGATTACAGGCGCAACACTGGACTTTCTTGTTGTCGCTGGTGTTTCTTCCATTCGATTGGAATGGATTGCTGCCAATTGGCTTCCGCTTTCGATTTTAATTCTTGCCGGTACTATCTGGAATGTTTTTACGGTTATCTATATCGGACCAAGAATTTTCAAAGAGGCCTGGTTTGAACGATCCATCGCGGAATTTGGTCAATCCATGGGCGTCACATCAACCGGTTTGATGCTACTTCATACAGTGGATCCTAAAAACAAAACCATTGCGGCAAAAGCTTTTGGCTACAAGCAACTTCTGCATGAACCTTTTATGGGAGGAGGCATCTGGACTTCCCTGGCGGTTCCACTTGTTATGTTTGGAAAAGGCTTGATGGTATGGGCGATTTCCCTAATAGCACTTGTTATTGCATTTGTTTTCTGGAGAATATGCTTTTATGTCAGAAAAACCTGAAAACAACTAAACCCTACTCTCCAGACAGGAAAATATTTTATTTAAGAAAACCATTAATAATATGATTTTCAGCTTCTTCTTTTGTCAGACCCAGTGTCATGAGTTTCAATAACTGTTCACCGGCAATTTTGCCGATAGAAGCTTCATGAACCAACTCTGCATCCACATGGGTGGCAATAATTTCTGGAGTTGCGCTCACAATAGCACTGTCCATGATAATGGCATCGCACTCTGATCGGCCAGCACAGGCATTATTACCTGTGATACGGGAAATGAAATCCTGCCGAGAATGATCTTTGGCAACAGAACGGGAAGCCACTTTTGCCTTTGCCTGACGTCCCTCAATTTCAAGGACAAACTCCGTTCTTGCTGTCTGAGTTCCATTTGTCATCAGTTTTTCTGTTACCAGCAAAAGACTTTCTTCAGCCAAAACACCCTTTGTAATACGATTGGTAGAATCCACACCTTCAATCTGAATACTCTCCATTTCAAAGCTGCTTCCTGATTCCAAAAAGACTTCTGTAATAGGATTAATAACCCGGGCACCTTCCGCATTACCATTGGCATAATGTCTTTCCTTATAGACCACTTTGGCATTTTTTCCGATATGAAAATAATGAATGCCATCATGACGGGTTTCACTGCAACCGCCATTATGTATTCCACAGCCGGCCACAATGAGAATATCTTCGCAATTTTCTCCGATATAAAAATTATTGGTCACAATATCTGTCACACCTGTTATATCAATGGCAACAGGGATATGGATTTTTTCACCTTTTGTTCCCGGTTTGACATGAATATCCATACCTTGTCCATTTTCTCTTGGAACAATCGTGACATTGGAAGAATTGGCTCTGGCAATACTTTTTCCATTGACTCGAATATTAAAGGCACCCGAAGGCATTTCCTTAATGCCGGCCACTTTATGCAACAAATCATTTACGACAGCTGTATTTTTCATGACACCCTCTCCATGGTAATACCGCAAGGTTTTGTCATCATCGCCAAAACGGGCAGGACTTTTTCTTTTTCCCCCACATGAATCAATCTTCCCTGATCTATTACTGCAATTTTATCCGCCACTTCCAAAATGCGCTCCTGGTGGGAAATAATGAGTGCCGTTCCCTTTTTTGCTTTTTTTATCCGGTGAAAAACATCAATCAGATTCTGATAACTCCAAAGATCTATTCCCGCTTCCGGTTCATCAAAAATAGAAAGTCGTGTTCTTCTAAACATCAACATCGCAATTTCGATGCGCTTCATTTCCCCGCCGGAAAGCGTTCCATTCAATTCCCGGGTAATGTATTCCCTTGCACAAATTCCCACTTCAGAAAGACAGGCACACGCCTCCTCAACATCCAGGGATCTTCCT
>CAZAIY010000210.1:0-2866 GCA_964485295.1 uncultured Oxalobacter sp.
CAGGGCTCGAACCTGGGACCTGCGGATTAACAGTCCGTCGCTCTACCGACTGAGCTATCGGGGAATGAAGATAGTGATTATAAGCACTCTACTGTAGGATGTCAAACAAATATTTGCATACTTTCAAAAACATTTTCTTTGTTATTTTTTGCCATTCTTTTGATTTTGGCCAGATGTTTTTTTTGGAGATTCAGACTCTTTTTTCACTGCTTTTTCTTTGGATATCTGAGACGTCATTGCCATTTCAGATTTCTGTGGCTCTTTAACTGGCAACACCAGATTTCCTTCTACCGGTTTGCCTTTTCCAAGAAATTTGGATGTATCGATAACCTGTATAAAAACCTCATTTTTCTTAATCATGCCGAGTTCATAACGGGCACGCTCTTCGATAGCTGCCGTACCAACTTCAAGATCCTGAACTTCGGAAGCCAATTTCGCATTCCGTAAACTATTTTCTTCGTTTTTTGCTTTCACTTCATCGAGTTGAAGTGTTAATTCACGAACACGAAAATAACCGCCCTTTCCTATCCAAAGGGGGTATTGAATCAATACCAACAATATGGCAAGCGTGATGGTAACTAGCCGCATCGTTTCCAATAATTCAGGTTATTCATTGTATGAATAACCTGAATACCTGTTTTATTTTAAATTGTAATAAGCATTTCGACCTGGATAACTGGCAATATCGCCCAGATCTTCTTCAATACGCAATAATTGATTATATTTTGCCGTACGATCAGAACGCGACATGGAACCTGTTTTTATTTGCAGGGCATTGGTACCGACAGCAATGTCAGCTATGGTTGAATCTTCGGTCTCACCTGAACGGTGCGAAATGACGGCCGTATAACCGGCACGTTTTGCCATTTCAATCGCGGCAAAAGTTTCCGTTAAAGTTCCGATTTGATTGATTTTAATGAGAATGGAATTTGCAATGCCTCTATTAATACCTTCCCGCAGGATCTTTGTATTCGTCACAAAAAGATCATCACCCACCAATTGAACTTTTTTTCCAAGTGCTTTGGTTAGGATGGTCCAACCATCCCAATCATTTTCTGCCATGGCATCTTCTATTGTGATGATAGGATATTTGTTGCACCAATTTTCAAGCAAACCGGTAAAATCTGCCGCACTCAGGGACAATCCCTCCCCGCTTAAATGATAGCGGCCATTTTTATAAAATTCACTTGCGGCACAATCCAAACCCAACGCAACCTGAACTCCCGGTTCATAACCTGCCTGTTCAATTGCCTGAATGATAAGTTGAATGGCATCTTCATGATGGGATACTGAAGGAGCAAAACCACCTTCATCTCCCACATTCGTATTTAATCCGCGGCTTCTTAGAATTTTTCTGAGGGTATGAAAAACTTCCGCGCCATAGCGTACTGCCTCACGAAAAGATGGGGCACCAACCGGAATAATCATGAATTCCTGAAGATCCAGATTGTTGTCAGCGTGAGCGCCGCCGTTGAGAACATTCATCATGGGAACAGGCATTTGCATTACACCCGAACCACCAAAATAGCGATAAAGTGGCAATCCTGTTTCTTCCGCTGCCGCCTTTGCAACGGCCATGGAAACAGCCAAAGTCGCATTTGCGCCCAAGCGGCTTTTATTTTCCGTGCCATCCAGATCAATCAGGGTACGATCCAAAAAGGCCTGCTCACTTGCATCCAATCCAATAATGGCTTCAGCAATTTCCGTATTAATATGTTCGATAGCCTTTAATACACCTTTTCCCAGATAACGATTTGCATCGTTATCACGCAATTCAATCGCTTCCCGTGATCCTGTGGAAGCTCCTGACGGAACGGCTGCACGACCCATCACACCCGATTCGAGCAACACGTCACATTCGACTGTCGGATTACCGCGAGAATCAATAATTTCCCGTCCGATGATGTCTACAATAGTACTCATAATTGCTCCTTTACTAAATTTAAAATGGGATTGCCGGTTGGTTCAAGCAAAATCAAATTCCAGAAAACCGGCTTTTTTTATAACCCGATCAATTTCCAACAGTGTTACCAACAACTCTTCCATTCTATCAAGCGGAACAGCATTGGGGCCATCAGACTTCGCTTCAGCCGGATTGGGATGGGTTTCCATAAAAAGCCCCGAAATACCCACCGATACGGCAGCACGTGCCAGAACCGGAACAAATTCCCTTTGACCGCCTGAAGAAGTTCCTAACCCTCCAGGCAACTGTACGGAATGGGTTGCATCAAATACAACAGGACACCCTGTCTTTCTCATCAAGGCAAGTGAACGCATATCCGAGACGAGATTGTTATAACCAAACGAAGCGCCTCTTTCACAGACAAGAAAATTATCTTCCGGTAAATGGGCTTCCCTTGCCGCTTCTTTCGCTTTTATAACGACATTTTGCATATCGTCGGGCGCCAAAAACTGACCTTTTTTAATATTGACAGGTTTACCACTACGGGCACATGCCTGAATAAAATCCGTCTGCCGGCACAAAAAGGCCGGTGTTTGAAGAACATCCACCACTTTTGCTGCGGTTGCCACTTCCTCTTCCGTATGAACATCTGTCAAAACAGGAACATGAAACTGTTTTTTTACATCCGCCAGAATTTCCAGACCTTTTTCTATTCCCGGACCTCTAAATGAAGAGGAAGATGAACGATTTGCCTTATCGTAAGAGGATTTATAAATAAAAGGGATACCAAGACGCTTTGTCATCTCCGTCAGGGTTCCTGCCGTATCCATTGCAAGCTGATGGGATTCAATAACACAGGGACCCGCAATCAGAAAAAAAGGATTATCCAACCCCACATCAAATCCGCAAAGTTTCATACTTCACTCTCTTATCATCTAGATTGTTTTTCTTTTTGCTCAATAG
>CAZAIY010000211.1:0-2863 GCA_964485295.1 uncultured Oxalobacter sp.
GTAAATTACAGCCTGTGTTACAACCCCTTTTTGTTGTAAAGCTATTGAAATGGCATATTGAGGAAATCCATGAATAAAATTTGTAGTACCATCAAGTGGGTCAATAATCCAAACAAATTCCGTTTCTTCTTTTAAATTGGAAGAAGCTCCTGATTCCTCTGCCAAAACAGCATGAGATGGATAAGCTGTTAACAAAACATCGATAATGGCTTGTTCTGCTGCTTTATCGATTTCTGTTACAAAATCATTTTGCCTTTTGGCAGTAACAGATACCTGCTCAAGATCAAATGTAGCCCGATTAATGATAGAAGCAGCTCGTCTGGCCGCTTTTACCGCTGTATTAAGCATTGGATGCATGGGATTTCCGTTAAAATAAAAAATTAAAGAACAAACCAGTCAGTACAGATAAACTACCCGAATTAGATTATAAGTTGCACCTACTGAATTTTATAAAAAAACGTTATTGTAAATGAACACTTTTCAAACGGATATATCCCTTTTTTCTAATCTTCGCTTTATTTTAGTAGAAACCAGTCATCCAGGTAATGTTGGCATGGTTGCACGTGCTATGAAAACCATGGGATTTACCAGATTAATCCTTGTACGCCCAAGATTACCAGACGTCTTACAACATAAATCGGCTATTCAATTTGCCAGTAACGCTTTAGATGTACTTGAAAATGCAAAAATTGTGGATTCGATTGATAAAGCTTTGAGCAACTGTCATTTTGCTGGTGCAGTAACCAGTCGTTTTCGAGAATTTTCGCCACCCATTCTTCAAGCAAGAGAAACTGCATCACACATAGTTTTACATCCTGAACTAAATCCAGCTTTAGTTTTTGGTAGTGAAAAATTTGGTCTACCCAATGAAATAGTCGAAAAGTGTCATGCCTTAATCAGCATTCCTGCGAATTTCCAATATGCATCTTTAAATCTAGCACAAGCCGTTCAAATTTTAGCCTATGAATGTCGTATGGCTATACCGCAAAATGTTCTCCCTAATCAAAATGTTGAATTAGCTGGATTTAAAGATATGCCTGCCACTGTGGAACAGATAGATGGAATGGTAAATCACCTGGAAGAAGCATTAACAGCGATTCAATTTCTTGATAAAAATAATCCTAGAAAACTTATGCAACGATTACGTCGACTTTTTTCGCGTAGTAAATTGGAAGTGGATGAAGTTAACATCCTACGAGGAATAGCAAAACAAATTTTGTATAAAATCAAATTCCAAAATCATTGAATTTATTGCATCGTCCGAACAAGGCCAACTACTAAACCTTCCAATGAAAATTCATCATTTTCTTGAACAACAATAGGTTTAAAATCTGGATTTTCCGAATGAAGTTCAATCGTGTGCCCATTTCTCTTAAAACGTTTAACTGTCACATCATTGCCAATTCGAGCAACAACTATTTGACCATTTTTTACTTGTTGTGTTTTTCTAACAGCTACCATATCGCCTTCCATAATGCCAATATCTCGCATAGAAAGTCCACGAACTTTCAATAGAAAATCTGGTTTTTCGGAAAACAAAGCTGGATCCAATCGAAATTCAGACTCAACATATTCTTGAGCCAAAATAGGTGACCCAGCAGCAACTCTACCGACTAAAGGAACATGATATTGTGAATGCGAATCCTTTGAATTCGGTTTTTTATTTATTTGTGGTAAGCGGATACCTCTAGCAACACCAGGTGTAATTTCAATAACGCCCTTTCTTGCTAATGCTTGCAAATGTTCTTCTGCTGCATTGACCGAACGAAAACCTAATTCACTTGCGATTTCAGCACGTGTTGGAGGAAAACCGGTCTGTTCAATTGCTTTGCAAATTAAATCCAGAATTTGTTGTTGTCGAACCGTTAATTTTTTCATTGGGCTTCTATTTTAATCAGATATTTCGTAAATTGTACCACATTAACTGTATATTATTACAGTATCCTATATTAATACCATCAATAAAATGTAAAACCTTGAAATAATTTATATAAACAACATTTAGCCTTGCAATTTAACCTTGCAAAATAATTGAAGTATAGGTAGAATTTTATGTTTTCTTCTTCCCGCACTCAACCTGACGCTGAGGCGGGCTATTTTTAATGTCCAAAAGGAGTATTTAATGCGTCACTATGAAATTGT
Source organism: uncultured Oxalobacter sp. (assembly GCA_964485295.1). Lineage (GTDB taxonomy): Bacteria > Pseudomonadota > Gammaproteobacteria > Burkholderiales > Burkholderiaceae_D > Oxalobacter. The sequence continues at coordinate 2,143 of CAZAIY010000211.1, forward strand.
CTTTATCGTTCATCCGGATCAAAGTGAACAGGTTCCGGCTATGATCGAACGTTACAAAAACGCAATCACTTCGAAAGGTGGATTGATTCACCGTGTAGAAGATTGGGGTCGTCGTCAGTTGGCATATCTCATCAATAAGTTTGCTAAAGCTCATTATGTTTGTATGAATATTGAATGCAATCACGAAACCTTACGTGAGCTTGAAACATCATTTAAATTTAATGATGCCATTTTGCGTTATTTAACAGTCAGAATGAAAAGAGCTGAAACAGGTCCTTCTCCTATGATGAAATCTACACAGAAGGATGATTCTGCAAAAAATCGGGTTGATCAAGATGCAAACCCATCAAGTATTGTAGAAGAAACTGCTGAAGAAGCTAATACTGTTTCTGAATAACAAAAGGAGAACAATTTTTTTGGAAAATCAGCTTCAACTTGTTGCAAGTATTACGGAACGAGATGCAAAACGTTTTACCCCTGCAGGAATTCCGGTTATAACAGCAGTATTGCAACACCAATCAAAACAAATTGAAGCAGAAACCGAAAGAATCATTGAATTTGAAATACCAGTAATAGCTATAGGAAAAATTACTGTTCCATTCGAAAAACTAGAAATTGGACAAGTTCAGCGATTTATCGGATTTCTAACAAAAAGAAGCCAAAAAAGTAAAAGTCTCGTGTTTCATCTTACTGACATTACATCTATAACGAATCACGAATA
>CAZAIY010000212.1:0-2850 GCA_964485295.1 uncultured Oxalobacter sp.
AACAGGCCATTGTCGGGCATGGAAAAGCACAGAAGAAACAGGTACAGGATATGGTCAAACGTCTGCTTTCTCTTCCTGCTCCTCCCAGAAGTGATGCTGCGGATGCATTGGGTGTGGCGATTTGTCATGCTAATTCTTTTGATGCCTTAACAGCGATGCAAATGGCTGCCGCTTTAAAACCAAAAAGCAGTTTTCGTATTAAACGGGGACGCCTTGTTCAATAATGAATGTAATATTTTGATTAATATCTTGGAATGGATATATGATAGGCCGCATTAATGGTATTCTGCTTCAAAAGACTCCTCCGACTATTCTTGTTGATTGCCAGGGCGTAGGTTATGAAATCGATGTTTCCATGGGAACTTTTTATAATTTGCCGGCCATTAATGAAAAAGTAACTTTGTTTACACATCTGTCTGTAAGAGAAGATGCGCATTTGCTCTTTGGTTTTGGTAGTGTGGAAGAGCGTGATCTTTTTCGTCAATTGATTCGTATTTCGGGTATTGGCGCAAGAACGGCACTGTCTCTTTTATCCGGTATGTCAGTTACTGAAATGATACAGGCAGTTACTTTGCAGGATTCCGCCCGCTTTGCCCGTATTCCGGGTATCGGTAAAAAAACGGCAGAACGACTTTTGCTGGAATTAAAAGGCAAATTAGGAGCCAATTTGGAAGTAAGTGGTGGTATTGTTGAAGACAATGATAATATGACAGATATTCTTAATGCCTTGATTGCATTGGGTTATTCAAGCAAAGAAGTTAATACGGTAATCAAGCAGATTCCTTCAGACAGTACGGTTTCAGATGGGATTAAATTTGCGTTGAAAGCTTTGTCGAAGTGATGATCACGGAATTTATTGTGAAAGGTACGAATGAGTATACAAACGGATGATTTTGGTACACAGCGTATTATTTCTTCTTCGCCGACTTCCCCAAATGAAGAAGCAATCGAACGAGCATTGCGCCCAAAATATTTGGGTGAATATGTGGGACAGCATAAAACACGGGAACAGCTCGAAATATTTATTGCAGCAGCCAGAAAGCGTAATGAGGCATTGGATCATACATTGCTTTTTGGACCTCCAGGATTAGGAAAAACAACACTGGCTCATATTATTGCCCGTGAGATGGGGGTTAATCTGCGACAGACTTCAGGACCGGTATTGGAAAGACCCGGTGATTTGGCGGCGCTTTTAACCAATCTTGAGGCAAACGATGTTCTTTTCATTGATGAAATTCATCGTATGTCCCCTGTTGTTGAAGAAATTTTGTATCCGGCACTAGAAGATTATCAGATTGATATTCTTATTGGTGAGGGGCCTGGAGCACGTTCAGTCAAGCTCGATCTTCAACCATTTACTTTGGTTGGCGCGACAACTCGTGCAGGTATGCTGACAAACCCATTGAGAGACCGTTTTGGTATTGTGACGCGCCTTGAATTTTACAATGTGGAAGATCTGACCAAAATTGTAATGCGCAGCGCAGGATTACTGAATTGTTCTATTAAAAAGGAAGGCGCAAAAGAGATTGCTTCCCGTGCAAGAGGAACTCCCCGTATTGCAAATCGGTTATTAAGACGTGTCAGGGATTATGCGGAAGTCAAAGGGACAGGAGAAATTACGCAAAAAATAGCTGATGATGCTTTAAAGATGTTGGATGTGGATCCTGTCGGTTTTGATTTGATGGATCGGAAACTGCTTGAAGCCATACTTTTCAAATTTAATGGCGGGCCTGTCGGAATTAATAATTTGGCAGCAGCAATTGGAGAAGAGGTCGATACGATTGAGGATGTATTGGAACCTTATTTAATTCAACAAGGTTATTTGCAACGGACTCCCAGGGGAAGAATTGCAACTGTTTCAACCTATCGTCATTTTGGTTTGAAACCACCGTCTCCAAGCATGAATGCAGAATTATGGGAAACATCCCAGGATAGCTTATTGTGAGTCAGGAAAAGAATATACCTATTGATGTTGCTGTAGGTATTTTAATGAGGAAAAATGGGGATGTGCTTTTAGGTCAAAGACCAAAAGGAAAACCTTATTCCGGTTATTGGGAATTTCCTGGTGGAAAAGTTGAAAAAGGCGAGAGTATTGAGGCGGCTTTAAAACGGGAATTTTTTGAGGAATTAGGTATTACCATTCTTTCTCAGGAACCATGGTGTTGTGTTGAATATACCTATCCGCATATTTATGTCCGGTTACATTTTTTTATCTGTCAAAACTGGCAGGGAGAGCCTGCAAGTCGGGAAGGACAGGCATTTAGATGGCAAAGACAAATTCAGGTAGCTCCATTACTTCCTGCAACAATTCCACTTATCTTTTGGTTAGATAAGTATCGTTTTAAGGATAGTTGCGTTTAAAAAATAATTTTTTTAAATTCAGATATGAATTAATATTGCCGTAATGAGATAAATCGGCGATAATGCACACGCGTTGCCGGAGTGGCGAAATTGGTAGACGCACGAGACTCAAAATCTCGCGGGGGTGACTCCGTGCCGGTTCGATTCCGGCCTCCGGTACCAGCAACGCATTCCACAAAGTTCCATAACGTTCACAAAGCCCGCATAAAACCTAGTGTTTAGCGGGTTTTTTAGTTTATAATCGTTCCATAAAGTTCATTAACATCCGCTTATTTTAGGGGTAGATTTAAGGGTGGATTCTAAAATTATAAAATTCCCTACCCTTATTTTTGGAGGTATGTATGGCACGAACGGTTAAACCTCTTAATGATGTAAAGATAAAGAATGCTAAACCAAAAAGCAAAATGTACAGACTTGCCGATGGAAAAGGCTTGAATTTGGAAATATCAGCTAATGGTTCCAAGTTATGGCGTATGAAGTATCGCTTTA
>CAZAIY010000213.1:0-2806 GCA_964485295.1 uncultured Oxalobacter sp.
CTTTTTTGAGTTTTTATGGTTGCCACAGTATTAAAGATTTTAGTTCTGTATCCGCTTTGACAAAATTAACTTATTTGAAAATATCGTCTTGTGGCAATCTTAAGGATCTTCAATTTTTATCTTCCTTGCAAAATTTAAAAGAGTTGGATCTATCTGATTGTCGTTATATCGAAAACCTTTCGCCTATATCTTCTTGTCGCAATTTGGAAAAACTGAATCTGAATCGATGTAAGTTCATAGAGGATATTTCACCATTATGTTATTTATCGAATCTGAAACAATTGAATTTGAATGAATGCTCTTCTATAAAAGTCCATGCTCCATTGGCTTCATTGAGAAATTTGCAAGAATTAACGTTGGTTGGTTTTCCAAACATCAAAAATATTAATGTTTTTTCATGGAGATATCTGAAGTCAGTGCTTTTTGGAAGGATGAGGGATATGAGTTCATTGTGTTACTTATCCAATCTGGAAAGACTGGTTATGTTTGGAAATAATTTGATTGAAACGGTTGTACCAAAATCATCGATTATCGAGTTACATAGAGATGAAAGAGGGCGTCTCCATAATGATAAAGGGCCATCTATTTTATGCAGGGAAGGTTTGAATCTTTATCATTGGCATGGTGTAGGTATTCCTAGAAGATGGATAACGGAAAGTTTGCCATCACCCAAGGAAGCGTTGGCAATAAGGAATATTGAAAGACGTAGAGTTGCCTGTGAAATGATCGGCTGGGCAAATATCATCAAGGATTTGGATGCAAAAATTATCGATGAAAATCCTGATCCTGAAATAGGTACTTTGTTGGAAGTTGTAATACCGATTCCAGAAGGAGCAGCAGTTGGAGAAAAATATGCTATTGCCTGGGTCAAAACAACTACTAATTGTTTGCCACAGATGATGGAGAGATCTGGTTACAGAGAACGCTTTTTAAAAGTGAGATGTGGTACTGGAAGAGAGTTTGTTATACCTGTTCCTCAAGATATGCAAACAGCTCGTCAGGCTAATGCCTGGACGTATGGATTGGAAGCGAATGAATATCATCCTGAAGTCAGGACGTAGAAAATATTATTTTGGAGCTAAACGTGCCTTAAACAGTTGCAACGTAGCATTAGGATATGAACGGGAATTAAAATTTTTGGAGTCAGATATGAGTTTTTGGGATGAGTTAGCTGTTGCAAGTATTGTTGGCTATTCCCTGTTACAGGCAACAGGACATACCAAGAAAGAGACAATAGGCATGTCTGATCAGGAAAGAATTGCATATCTGGAAAAGAAAATCGAATATTTGGAAAAAAGAATAGAGTTGCTATTGTCAGAGCGGGAAAACAACAACATTGTTTCCTCGAAATCGGAATCACGCCCGCCAAATCGTTCTAAAGTTCCTGGATTATATATTCCCGAATGCAATTGTTTGACTTGTGTGGAGAAGAGGAAAAACAAGTAGGAAATCAGCAAGCGGATTAACTTTCAAAAATTTGTGCTGTCAATGTCATCGTTTCAGGAAAAAATTCGGGTCAGCTTTCATTATCAGGTAGCCTTTGATAATACGGATCAGATGATCAGTATTTACGAAGGCAGTGCCAAAAATATAGATCAGATTCCTAATCCGGTAGCAAGAAAGTTAGCTAAAGAGGCAATAGCGGAAAAACAGAATAAAAAGCTTGGGATATGGCGGGTTTAGTGGACTTTATGGAACTTTGTTGAACTACCTTCTGGTGCCCAGGACCGGATTTCGAACCACCTGATTTTATGCGGAATAGGTGAGTTTAGTGGGCCAAAAGTGGGCCAGTAGTAGACTGGTTTTTTTCTGTTTTTTTAAAAAATTAGGGAGAGAGCGGGTTCAACTCCCTAATTGTATAAGGTTGAACCCGTTTTGCTATTTCTGCTCTAGTAGATAATGTTTTTAGGTCATAATTAGCTTGTAATACTAGCCACGAAATTGCATCTCCACCAAAGTAATGAGCCAATCTTTCAGCCGTATCTGCAGTAATGGCTCGTCTTTCTTTAACAATTTCATGAATGCGTGTTGCAGGAACTGCTAACGCTATAGCCAGTGCATTGACACTCATACCAAGTGGTACAAGAAATTCTTCTCGCAAAATTTCACCAGGATGAATTGGTCTCATACCGTTTTTAATAGTCACAATAATTCTCCTTATTTAATGGTAATCGACAATTTCAACATCGTAGGCATTACTGTTTTCAAATCGAAAACAAACACGAAACTGTTTATTTATACGTATACTCCATTGCCCTTTTCTGTCACTATAAAGTGGTTCAAGCATATTCCCAGGTGGTGAGCGCAAGAATTCTATTGTCTGAGCAGCATCTAATTGAACTAATTTGCGTTCCGCAACTGCTTGAATAGCTCGAAATTTTTTTGGGCATTTGCCTTCAAATAATGCTTGTGTTGCTTTGCATTTGAAAGATCTAATCATGTATGAATTGTATTACGAGTAGCATAATACGTCAAGCGTAATTAAAAAAGGGGGAATAAAATTATAATTTTTCCCTGTTTATTTACTGAGATCTCAGTAAATTTGCTGAGATTTTTTGTTTTTAACTCATTGAAAATAAAATAGTTTTTTTAGGAATTTTAATTACTGAGATTTTTTAAAAAATTCTCGGTAATTTGTGAGTGTCATAAATGGGTATCATAGAATTTTTATGATACTTAATACTTGGATTTGATATACCCTACTTTAAAAAAGGGTAACTTTAATATACCCTCTGTATTTCTATTTCTGAAAAAGAAAAACGGTGGCTTGAAATCACTTTTTAAAACTCGCCATAAAAATCCTTTT
>CAZAIY010000214.1:0-2798 GCA_964485295.1 uncultured Oxalobacter sp.
GGAGAAGTTGTCAGACGCAGAGTTGAAAGCCAAAACACCTGATTTTAAAGAACGATTGGCAAATGGTGCCACGCTTGATGATTTATTGGTTGAAGCTTTTGCTGTTTGTCGAGAGGCAAGTAAAAGAGTACTTAAAATGAGACCTTTTGACGTTCAGTTGATAGGAGGGATGGCGTTACATGAAGGAAAAATTTCGGAGATGGGAACGGGAGAAGGTAAAACGCTTGTTGCAACGTTGCCTGCTTATTTAAACGCCCTTTCCGGAAAAGGAGTGCATGTTGTAACAGTTAATGACTATTTGGCACAAAGGGATGCCGAATGGATGGGGCGTCTTTATTCATGGCTTGGACTGACAACCGGAATCAATTTGTCCCAAATGGCTCATGAGGATAAACAGGCAGCCTATGCGGCCGATATTACTTATGGGACGAATAATGAATATGGATTTGACTATTTGCGAGACAACATGGTCTATGAGGTGGAAGACCGTGTCCAAAGAGGGTTGAATTTTGCCATTGTTGATGAGGTGGATTCGATTCTAATTGATGAGGCAAGAACCCCTCTTATTATTTCAGGTCAGGCAGAAAACAGTACGGATTTGTATTACAAAATGAATCAGGTTCCCCCTCTTCTGACAGAGCAGATCGGAGAGGATTCACCTGATGGAAAAACCAAGGTTGAAGTGTACGGGGATTATACGAAAGATGAAAAATCTCACCAGGTACTTTTAACAGAAGCAGGTTTTGAAAAAGCTGAAAAAATTCTAAATGGAATGGGGCTTTTGCCTGAAGGAGCCTCATTATACGATGCTGCCAATATCATGCTGATTCACCACCTCTATGCGGCTTTACGGGCCAATGTGCTGTTTCACCGTGACCAGCATTATGTTGTGCAAAATGGCGAAGTCATTATTGTGGATGAATTTACAGGACGTCTAATGACAGGACGCCGTTGGTCCGATGGATTGCATCAGGCAGTCGAGGCAAAAGAAGGTGTTCAGATTCAAAATGAAAACCAGACATTGGCATCCATTACTTTTCAGAATTACTTTAGGATGTATGACAAGCTGTCCGGCATGACGGGTACGGCTGATACGGAAGCTTACGAATTCCAGGAAATTTACGGGCTCGAAACGGTAGTCATTCCCCATAACAAACCTAATCAAAGGGAAGACCGTCATGATCAGGTGTTTAGAACGGAAAAAGAAAAATATGATGTCATGTTAAGAGACATCAAGGACTGTTATGAACGGGGACAGCCTGTTCTGGTGGGGACAACTTCCATTGAAAATTCTGAAAAACTTTCAAAAATTTTGTCAAAAGCAGGGTTGCCTCATAATGTATTGAATGCAAAACAGCATGCAAGGGAAGCCGAAATTGTTGCTCAGGCAGGACGGCCAAAAATGATTACCATCGCAACCAACATGGCAGGTCGTGGTACGGATATTGTTTTAGGTGGCAATGTCGAAAAACAGGTTGAATTAATTGCGGCAGACGAATCCCTTTCAGAACAAGAGCGTCAGGATAAAATCAAAAAACTGCAGGATGAATGGCAATCGCTTCATGATCATGTCGTAAAAGTGGGTGGTCTGCATATTGTCGGGACCGAACGACATGAGTCCCGCCGTGTCGATAACCAGTTGCGTGGCCGTTCCGGGCGTCAGGGAGATCCCGGCTCCTCCCGATTTTATCTTTCCATGGATGATCCGCTTTTGCGTATTTTTGCTGGCGAACGCATGCGCTCTATTATGGATAAACTCAAATTGCCGGAAGGAGAGGCAATTGAAGCAGGTATTGTGAATCGCTCCATTGAGTCCGCACAAAGAAAAGTGGAAGGGCGCAATTTCGATATTCGCAAACAGCTTTTGGAATATGACGATGTCGCAAATGATCAGCGTAAAGTCATTTATACGCAAAGAAATGAGTTGCTGGAATCGGATGATCCAACCGATCTTATAACTTCATTGCGCCATGGTGTTTTTATTGATTTGTTCAGAACGTATGTTCCTGAAGAGTCTGTTGAGGAACAGTGGGATATTCAGGGACTGGAAAAAGAGCTGTTAACGGAATGGCGTCTGAATGTTCCTTTGGCCGGAATGATCGAAGAACATAAGAATATGACAGATGAGGATATCCTGGAGCATATTCTTGAAGTGGTTGATGATAACTATAACGTCAAGCTGGATATTGTTGGTAAAGAACTTTTCAACAGTTATGCGCGCAGTATCATTCTGCAAAGTATGGATACCTACTGGAGAGAACATCTGGCGGCATTGGATCATTTAAGACAGGGAATTCATTTAAGGGGATATGCCCATAAGAATCCCAAACAGGAATATAAGCGGGAAGCCTTTGAACTCTTTTCCATGATGCTGGAACTGATTAAAACGGATGTGACCAGAAAACTCATGCTGGTTCGTATCCAGACACGTGATGAAGTGGAAATTGCCGAACAGCAGTTGGGACAATCTGCCGTTTCCAATGTCAATTATGTCCATCAGAAGTATCAGGGTGAGGCAACCGCAAATGATCCAATAGAGGCAACGGCTGATCATATGGAGAAAAAACAGCAACCCATGGTCAATGCCGTGCCGAAAGTGGGCCGCAACGAATTATGTCCTTGTCAAAGCGGTAAAAAATATAAACATTGTCACGGAAAATTAAAATAATTGATGAAGGGTTTTCTGCTAGGAGAGTTTTATGGCTGTTAATCTTTTTCCACCGGTCGCATCGGATTTGAAACCAGTTTCAGGTATTAAACTTGGCACAGCCAAAGCACATATTCGCAAACCGGATAGA
>CAZAIY010000215.1:0-449 GCA_964485295.1 uncultured Oxalobacter sp.
CCTGGTGAAACCGCTGTTCATCAGTACAAAAAAGGTGATGAACTTGAAACCATCGTTCTTGCTATTGATGTTGAACGTGAAAGAGTTTCTCTGGGTGTTAAACAACTTGAAGGGGATCCACTTAACAACTACATCGCAATGAATGATAAAGGTTCCATTGTAAGTGGTGTCGTCAAATCCGTTGAACCTAAAGGCGCTGTTATTCAATTGACAGATGATGTCGAAGGTTATTTGCGCGCCTCTGAAATTTCACGTGATCGTGTCGAAGACGCTTCAACGCACCTCAAAGTTGGAGAAACCATTGAATTGATGATTATCAATGTTGACAGAAAATCCCGTGCAATTCAGTTATCAATCAAGGCCAAAGACCAGCAGGAAACGCAGGAAGCCATGCAAAAAATGCAAAATGATTCCAGTGCCGCATCCGGCATGACCAGTCTTGGTGCATT
>CAZAIY010000215.1:459-2796 GCA_964485295.1 uncultured Oxalobacter sp.
AAGCCAAATTTGATAACAAAGAATAACCAAAACGGAAAACGCTATGACAAAGTCTGAACTAATTTCATCCCTTGCCAATAGTTTTCCACAGCTTCTTCTTAAGGATGCTGAGCTTACTGTCAAAACAATACTGGATACTTTGATCCAAGCTTTATCCGAGGGTCAACGTATTGAAATTCGTGGTTTTGGAAGTTTTGGAGTCAATACCCGACCTCCCAGAATAGGCCGTAATCCTCGTTCCGGTGAAAAAGTGATGGTACAAGAAAAACGTGTTCCTCACTTTAAGGCAGGAAAAGAATTGCGTGAAAGAGTCGATATTATTGCCCGGAAATCAAAAAAGTAGGCTAATTGTGTAACAAACTAAAAAAGGGCATCTTCGGATGCCCTTTTTTAGTACAATCAATTCACTTTAAAAAATCCCAGAAATATTTATTTAGATTACTTGAAATATATCCAAGCAACAAAAAAAATTTAATTGAAAATGAAATATCGTAAATTTATGCCCATAAGTTATGAGAGTGCTTTCTAAAATTATTTCTGTTTTCTTGTTTATTCTTTTCTTTGGCCTTGCCGTCAAAAACACACAGGAAGCTTCCCTGCAATTTTTCTTTGGTTATGAAATAAGCGGTCCATTCGTTCTTATATTGCTGGGCTTTTTTGCAGCAGGCGCCATATTGGCGATTATTGGCATGACCCCCATGATATTTCGTAACAAACGAGAATTGCTTCGTAAAACAAAACTTATTGAGACTTTGGAAAAAAACGCCGAATTACAAAAACAAAATCCGATACAATCTGCTTCATCAGAAACAATTAATCAAAATACAGACTGAATTTTCTTTAGATTTTCATAATAGAACAACATGGAATTTGAAATATGGTGGCTTGTTTGCATTCCCATTTTCTTTGGATTGGGATGGATAGCAGCTCGCGTTGACATAAAACAACTTTTATCCGAATCACGTAGTTTGCCTCGCGGTTACTTTAAAGGCTTGAATTTTCTGTTAAATGAACAGCCTGATAAAGCGATTGATGCTTTCATCGAAATCGTCAAGCTTGATCCTGAAACGGCCGATTTGCATTTTGTATTGGGCAATCTCTTTCGTCGCAGAGGAGAAACCGAAAGAGCTATTCGAATGCACCAGAATTTATTACTTCGTCCTGACTTGCCTGAAGAGCAGCAAATACAGGCTCGTTATGAATTAGGGGAAGATTTTTTGAAAGCCGGTCTTTTGGATAGAGCTGAAGAAGTTTTCAAAAATTTAACGGAAACGCAATATAACACTAATGCCCGCCGTGCCCTTCTTGAAATTTTTCAACGGGAAAAGGAGTGGGAACAGGCTATTGCAGCAGCTAAAGCCATACAGAATTCGGGTGCAGGCGGCAAGCAGAAAGAAATCGCCCAATTCTATTGCGAAATGGCACAAATCCAACTTGTTAATACCCATTTTGAAAGTGCCTTACAACTTTTAGAAAAAGCATTGCAGGTGGATCGCATGAATGTCAGAGCAACCATTCTGACAGGAGACGTATTGCTTGCTCAAAATAAAATAGAAGAAGCCATATCCACCTGGCGAAAAATTGAAAAACAAAGTATGCCTCATATCGTTCTCGTTGCACAACGATTGATGGATGCCTATCAGAAAATCAATAAATCTAAAGAAGGCATTCTTCTTTTAAAATCTTATTTGGCAGAAGCCTCTTCCATCGACCTGATAGAAGTTGTTTTTCAGGCACTGACCAAATATGAAAGTGTGGAAGCCGCCAACACATTGGTACTGGAAGAACTGAAACGTACGCCAACTCTACTCGGATTGGATAAACTGCTTGAAGCAAGATTAATGATTGCCTCTCCTGAGGCAAGACAGGACATAGCCATGATAAAAAATTTGGTTCACGGGTATGCTTCCAAACTTGCCCGTTATCAATGCAACCACTGCGGATTTGAAGCCAGACAGTTTTACTGGCAATGTCCGGGATGTCATCTTTGGGAAACCTATCCGCCAAGAAGGACTGAAGAACTCAAGATTTCTCTTTAATTCAACAACATGAAACCTGATCTTAGAAAAACACGTATTCTGATTGCTGGTGACATTATGCTGGACCGTTACTGGTTTGGAGATGTCAATCGTATTTCACCTGAAGCCCCGGTTCCTGTCGTCAAGATAGAACGGGAGGAAACCCGTTTAGGCGGAGCTGCCAACGTTGCCCGTAATACAGCCGCATTAGGTGCCAGTTCAACTCTTTTAGGAATTACGGGTAATGACGAGGCAAGTCATCTCATCAAAAAAATGCTGCAGGAAACAGGAATTACTCCCCATCTGCATTGTGATCCAA
>CAZAIY010000216.1:0-2792 GCA_964485295.1 uncultured Oxalobacter sp.
CCTGTCGTGCTTTTTCTACACGAGTGTGCAAGGGAACAAAATAATCTCCATTTCGGGTCATAACGACTCTCATGTTTGATTCTTTTTCTATTCGTGTTTTTAGATAGCGTGCAATAGAAAGGACGACATCTTTTTCCCGACTGCCCCGATGTCCAATGGCACCAGGATCTTCACCCCCATGGCCAGGATCAAGGACTATGGTGATCATTCTATTTACTAAAATGTTATTCGTGCTTTTTTCTTGATTCGTATTAGTAGGTGTTAAAACAGGTGATGAGCCAGTTTCTTTTTTTACGGTTGTTTTTGCAGTATTGGTTTTTTCTTCAGTTTTATTTTGGTCTTGATTTTGATCTTGACCCTGAATTAGTGCGGCAATAGGGTCTATTGGAGTAGATGGATACAGGTCAAAGACAGCGCGATGCTGATATTTATCTATGGGTTTAAGTGTGAAAAACTGAGGATTAATTGATTCTTTTAAATCAAAAACAATTCTCACTACATTGGGCTTTAATTGTCCGGTTCTTGCTTTTTTTATATATGGATCATTGGTTTGGACTTTTTCAACCAATTCTTTCAATGCCGAATTTAATTCGGTTCCTTCAATTTCAATAACCAATCTATCTGGATTTTTTAACATGAAATGAGAAGTTTTTATTTCTCCATCATGTTCTATGGTAATTCGGGTGTGGTCTTGTGCCGGCCAAATTCTGACATCAATAACCTTTGCTCCCCATGCTGGCAAAACGCCTGAAACAAACAGGATGAACGAAAAAAGTATTTGGTTTATCCATGTTAATTTGATACGGCTTTGATGATTGAATTTATTTTGCATTTAATTGGCCATGTATTTCTGCATAGATTTGATTAATTGCTTTTTTACCTGATTCGGTTTGCCCCAATAACTTTAACTCTCTTTGTGTATGGTTTATGAGAAAAAAAACTTCAATATCTGCCGGAGGTAAAACTGCTTTTGCTTTTTCCGGCCATTCCACAATACAGATTGTATTGCCATCAAAGTATTCAGAAAATCCTGCTTCAATAAATTCATCCGGAGTTTCTAAACGAAAAAGATCAAAATGTATCAACTCGGTTAAAGCATTATCAATATCAATCGTGTAATGTTCCATTAATGCATAAGTTGGGCTTTTTACATGACCTTGATATCCTGCCGCTTTTAATATGGTACGAGTTAATGTTGTTTTTCCTGCCCCCAAATTACCATATAGATAGATTTTCATTCCTGGCTTCAGAAACCGGAAAAATAAAGATCCTAAAAAATGTGTTTGTGCTTCACTATTTAAATAAATTGTTTTTTGTAACATTATTTCAATGGTTTTGTTCAGGCAAAAAGCCTGTTTTCTACAACGTATTTAGAATTGCAATAACTTGATATGATTTATTGCAATACTTTTAAATTTTAGCACAAGCAATTGATTTTATTAAAATATATTATTTTATTTTGGGAGATATTCAAATATTTTTTGAAATGGTAAAGTAATATGAAATCAAGCTGTTGTGGAAAATCATGCAGGAAAAATCAAAATTTACTATTAATTTGGATTTGTTTTCTTTAATAGTTCCGGCTCCTTTTGGAGCAATTGGAGTTGTTTCAGATGGTAAAACAGTTGATGAGATAACTTTTTTACCTGATTTTAAGATAGAAAAAGAAACCACCAATAAATTTATCAAAGAGGTTGGACAACAAATTGCTGCCTATTTGGTCAATCCTGCTTTTATATTGGATTTTCCTGTTAAGCAGACGGGAACGGCATTTCAACAACGCGTTTGGAAAGAGTTAAGAAGGATTCCTGTTGGACAGACGATGACCTATTCTGATTTATCTCAATATGTTCAATCTTCTCCACGGGCTGTAGGAAGAGCCTGTGCGACCAATTCATGGGTTTTATATTACCCCTGCCATCGCATTGTCGCAAGAAATGGTATGGGTGGCTTTTCAGGGGAAACAGATCCAGGTAGTGTATTTCTTAAAATCAAATACTGGTTACTGCAACATGAAAATGCGCTAAAGGATTAGAGATGGCTGAAAAAGAGAAAATAACGATTTCGAATCAGTTACTCATTGATGAATTTTGTGACACGCTTTGGCTCGAAGATGGACTGGCAAAAAATACCATAGAGGCCTATCGTCGTGATTTGCAGCAATTTTCCCGATGGCTGGAAAAAAAACAGGCAAATAAAACGCTTCTTGAGGCGGAACCGGAAGATATGATGGCCTATTTTGCCGCGAGGCATGCAGAAACAAAAGCAACTTCAGCCAATCGTCGGTTGACGGTCTTAAAACGTTTTTTTCAGCTTTTTATTAGACAAGGGCGAATCAGTAAAGATCCTTGTTTGAAATTGAAGTCTGCCAAACAGCCAAACCGGTTTCCTCAAACATTGTCGGAGTCTCAGGTAGAGTCTTTACTGGAAGCTCCCGATATTGATACGCCGTTGGGTTTACGTGATAGAACAATGATTGAGTTGATGTATGCCAGTGGTCTTCGTGTTTCAGAATTGGTTTTGCTTAAGTTGGTTGAGTTGGGGATGAACGAAGGTATTTTACGTATTATTGGAAAAGGCGGAAAAACGCGGCTAATTCCATTTGGGCAGGAAGCAAGGATTTGGTTAAATCGTTATATGGAAGAGGGTCGGCCTGCGATATTGAATGGGCAGATTTCAGATGCCCTTTTTGTAACCGCTCGGGGAAGTGCAATGACAAGACAAATGTTTTGGATACTGATTAAAAAGTATGCAAAGCAGGCAGATATCCATACACCTTTATCTCCACATAC
>CAZAIY010000217.1:0-2786 GCA_964485295.1 uncultured Oxalobacter sp.
AAATGCTAAAGACAAATGATACAGGTCATACAATTGATACAATTGGGATGACGAACAAAATCTGTACTCTCTATCTCTATATTCATGGGACAGTTTCTATCACAGAATTTGCAATGTATGCATTTTGAATTATCTCGTTTTATTCCGATAATTCTTAAAACGCCCAAAATACCGTAACCTGCTCCTTTCATACAAAAATAATTACAAAATGGACGATCAACAAACAAGGCTGTAACCAAAAATATTACCAAAACAATCCCTGATGCCATTTCTAAACTATTTTTAAATAATTGATGGTTAAACGCACTTCTGGCATTTAGTGAAGTAAAAACAATACCCGCTACCCCTAAAACATAAAATGCATAACGAGACAAAACTAAATATTGCTGAATAGGTTTAGGAACTTGATAGCGAGGTATTTTTATAAAACGGGCAATTTTTGCCAGCCAATCCTGAATAGCGCCAAACGGGCAAACCCATCCGCAAAAAAACACTCCCACTATTAAAATTGTCCAAAATAAGACTTTTCCTATCATTCCGTATTTGGGAAGAAAAATCAGAAAGAGTCCTGCCATAAAAAATACTTGAACAGATGTACGAGCTATTTGGATGAATTTTCTGTACTTTTCCATGGTTATGAATATGTAGAAGTTATACCTAAAAATTACATTCTTCAAACTTACTTACAGTGACAACAACTTGTTGTTTCATGATGGGATATATGAAAAGTTGGTACAGCAATCCATGCTGTAACTTCTTCTTTAGTTGGAATCCTTCCATTGCATACCCATATTCCATCAATCATAACAGCAGGTGTTGAAATCACGCCTGAAATCATTATTTCCTTTAAATCAGTTACTTTTTCTACTATTGCACGACTACCAGTTTCCTTAACAACAGCAGAAATAATATTTTCAGTTTCCAAACATCTAGCACATCCCGGGCCAAAAATTTTTATTTTCATGATCTTGCCTATATCCATCTAAAATTTATCTAAAATATTTGAAATTGAATACTGTTAAAGAACCAACCAACCAAAGTAAATATAACCCACAAGTATCCTATAAAAACTGCTTGTAATCTGATGGTCATAATCTGGCGCAACAGAATTACTTCAGGGATACTCGCTACTACTGCACTCATGCAAAATGCCAATGTTGTTCCCAAGGGTAAACCTTTAACCAACAAACTTTCCATAATTGGAATAACACCAGTAACATTGGTATATAGAGGAATACCCACCAGTACTGCGGAAGGAACCGTCCACCATTGACCTTCTCCCAAATACTTTGCAAACCAATTATCAGGTACAAAACCATGTAAGACAGCACCGATAGCAACGCCAATAACTACCCATTTCCCTATACGTTTTACAGTCGAAATCATTTCATCATATGCAAAAGCATGACGTTGAAATACTGTTAGTTTTTGATACCCTTTAACGGAATTCAAATTATGATGTGTTTGATTATTTTTGATGACATCTAAAATAAAAGGTTCCAACCACCTCTCTGCTTTTAGTTTATCCATAATGATTCCACCAATGATACCTGCTAACATACCAACAACCACATAAATTATTGTCAGTTTCCAGCCTAGTAAATTCCATAACAGAACAACAGCAATCTCATTAATCAGTGGAGACGTTATCAAAAATGACATCGTTATTCCGACAGGAATTCCTGATGAAACAAATCCTAAAAATAAAGGAATGCTAGAACAGGAACAAAACGGTGTGATGGCACCGAATAATGCACCTAGACAATAACCCGTTCCTTGACCTTTTTCCAGTAAAAAAATCCTGATCCGTTCAGCGCTTAAAGAAGCACGTAGCCATGCGATCACATAAATCATTCCGACTAATAACAATAGGATTTTTATCGAATCGTAAATAAAAAATTCCAGTGCCAGACCTACTTGAGAATCCGGTTGGAATCCCATTATTTCAAATACGAGCCAATTTGATATAGGTAAAACATATAAATAGGCTAATACCCACAATCCGGCGAAGATTGTCATAACAAAAAAAAAGATCCCGTTCCTTTTTTTGTTCATATTCTTAGAAGTTGTCATTAAATACGGTTTGAAACAACATGGCGACTTTGGTATTTCAGGAAAATTTGTCATATCTTTATTTATACCCATTTAATATATCAATATTATTTGAACTATTGATATATTGTGCAAAAAAATTTTTAAATACGTTTGGCTAAGGTACCTGGCAAAACACGACTAGCATCGATATATTGCTGACATATTGCCGGATTATTAGCACAACACTCTGATGTTAGATAAGCTACAATTTCCAGCATTAGCGGAATATCAACTTTATATCGCATGTAACGACCTTCTCTTTCGACTTTTACCAATCCACTTTGGACGATAGTCTTGAGATGAAATGACATATTCGTAGAAGGAATATTTAATTGCTTTGCAATCTCACCGGCTACTAAGCCTTCTGGCGCATTTTTGACGAGCAACCTGAACAAATCCAGTCGAACTTCCGATGACAATGCTTCAAAAATTTTACTTGCTTGTTTACTTTCCATAGTTCAATTATTGTTGAAAAATTGAATTACGTCAACATAAAAAAAGCAAGAGAGGAATTCTCTCTCTTCTTGAGTTTGACAGTTAAATTCAGATAAACAGTTGAAAATAAAGTCCGAAAGGGCTTTATTTTTTGTTTGTTGTGTGTTATATTTATGCGTATTTATTATTTTCGCTTTCTGATCATGAATATCGTCAAGGAAAAAAGAAACGGCAAAACCTATGTCTATCTCAGGGAA
>CAZAIY010000218.1:0-2784 GCA_964485295.1 uncultured Oxalobacter sp.
GTCCCAGTGTTTTGGTTCTGCCATTGGTATACTGGCCCAGGATATTTCCGTAATTGTCCACGGAAAAACTTTGAAGCCGCCCTGCCGTGTAACCATCCTGCTGATTATCCGTAACACCGAAATTCGCACCAAACTGGGTGGTGCCGGTAAAATCAACATCCAATGTCATATCTGCCGCACCATTAATGCCAGGAATAAAAAGTCCGGTCAGAATCTCATCACCAACTGGCTTACCATACTCATCAAAACTTAATGTCCCAAAAGGAGTATCTGCAGGAGGAGTCGTGCCTGTATTTATAAGTTGTCCATCCGTATAGGCATAAACATCCCAGGTTGCCGGTTTCACATCCACATCCGAAGTTTTGACAAAAAAGAATTGCAATACATGCATATTACCCAGACTGTCATACACATCAATTGCGGTTGCCTGGTTGTACGTCAGCGGATTGGTTTCATCAAAGGCCAATACAGGCTTCTCTTCCCTGGAATCCAGATTCATGACCATTGTGACCGTGGTAGTCTGTTGAGGTTCGGCATCTTCATGCTTGATCTGAAGTTCAACCGGCACACCAGCGGCAATCATGCCATTTTCTCCAACCGGATAGCCTGTCAAACGGTGTCCCGCCGCATTGACCAGATAGCCTTCCGGTGTCAACTCCAGCTGTCCGTTACGGGAATAGACAATGGCGCCATTGTCACTGAATCGGAAGAGTCCCGTTCCATTAATTGCAATATCCAATGAATTATTGGTTGATTCAATATTACCTTGCGTAAAGGATTGCTGGACACGCGTTACCATCGCCCCAATACCCACCTGATTGGCTGCTGCCGTATACATGGACTGCGAATAAATATCCGCAAAATGTGCTGTTGAAGCCTTGAAACCAACCGTACTGGCATTGGCAATATTGTTACCGATGACGTCAAGTGACGTTGAGGAAGCTTTCAACCCGCTTAAACCTTGAGAAAAACCCATCGTAATCTCCTAAAAAACCGCTTGCTTTTGACAAACCAATATGATTAAAGAATCTGACGAATATCGGATAACGAAATTGACCCAATGGATGAGGCATTCAGTGAAACACTGCTATCCGTTCCCCTGGTCACGCTCAACACTTCCCCAAAAGCAAGTGGATTCGCTGTAACAGACTGTCCGCTGCCTGTTGCACTAACCGTAAAGGTATAACTGCCGGCAGGAGCTGTCTCTCCGCTGTCAGTTGAACCATCCCATGCAACCGGGATCACCCCGGCATCAGAAGCACCCAGCTCCAATGTTTTTACCACGGAGCCACTGGAGTTGTAGATCTGGACAATCACATTGGAAGCACTCGATTGCAGATCCACACCCAAAATACCCATGGAGGCACCCACAACCGTTTCACCCGTTGTTTCATCCACATAATCTGCCGCCTTTTGAAGGGTTATCGTGCTGCCATTGACCAAAACACCATGGCCGATCATGGAAGCGGCTTCCAGTGTCTGATTGGATGCCAGACTTTCCATCAATGAATCCAGTGTCGCATTCAACTGATTGATCCCGGATACTGTCGACAATTGCGCCATCTGACTGGTAAATTCACTGTTATCCATTGGATTTAATGGATCCTGATTCTGTACCTGCGCTACCAACAATTTCAAAAAGCGATCTTCCGTTTCTTCCACCGAACTGGAAACCGTGCTACTGACTTCCCGGGTATTCATCGCATTTAACAGACTATCGCTGACCTGATTGACTGATGACATAACTCCTCCTGTTTCGATACTGTCTTTTATATAAATTCCTTAAATCCTATGATCCGATACTTAACGTTCTTATCAGCATATTTTTCGCCGCATTCATCGTCTCCACATTGGACTGATAGGAACGCGAAGCCGACAACATATTGACCATTTCTTCCGCCAGATTGACATTCGGATAGGAAACATATCCCTGCTCATTTGCCGCCGGATGCTTGGGGTCATAAATCAGTTTGGGCTCGGACGCATCTTCCACCACCATTTCAACCTGCACACCGGTTGAAGCATGGGTCTCATCCAGTCTGACCGGTTCAAAAACAACCTGCTTGGCCCGATAAGGCTGCCCTGTTGCACTGGTTGCGCTATCCGCATTGGCAATATTGGATGCCACCACATTCAAACGCTGGCTTTGCGCACTCATGCCAGAACCGGATACCCTGAAAATTTTGAATAATGACATAAATTACCCCTGAATGACGGCGAGCAGATTCTTGATCTGATTACTGATAATGGAAACACCTGCCTCATAACGCAAGGCATTGTCCGTAAACTGATTGCGCTCCACATCCATATCCACCGTATTGTTATCCACACTACCCTGATGCATCTTGCGATACAGAAGCGGCACACCGGCAACCATCTCTACCGTACCATCCGCATTGGCACCCAGTTCCGGCCTGTGCTCCAGATCCGTTCGGGACAACCCATTGTAGCCCCTGGCCGTACCAACCTCGGGCTTGTGCTCGCCATCTGTCAGGGACAGGCGGTTGAGGCCTCCCCCCGTTTTTCCAAGCGCCACACGTAACGCATCCTTAAAATCAATATCCCTTGCGTGATAGTTTGGTGTATCCGCATTGGCAATATTGGATGCCAGAACCTGCTGACGCTGGGAACGCACCCTTAAAGCCGCCTCATGAAACCCCAGAAATTCATCCAGTTTCCCAATCATTCTCACTCCCAAAGAGGACATCCTTAGCCAAAAAACTGTCCCCAAAAAACCTTTTCAAACCTGTAGAGGCAATAACATAAACCTATCTTACAGCCAAC
>CAZAIY010000219.1:0-2759 GCA_964485295.1 uncultured Oxalobacter sp.
GGGCACAGGCCCGGCCTTTTAATACATATCAAAGTAATTTTTACCCTTGGCAAAAATGCCAGAAGACAGACTATAGGTGATAGATATGACAGAGAATGTGGTCGCAGCAGAAACCAATACCAAACCTGTAGCTAAAGATTTTCCTAGAGAGTATCTTGCTTTTAGATTGGGTAATGAGGAGTATGGGATTGATATCCTGACCGTGCAGGAAATTCGCGGTTATGAAATCAGTACCCAGGTAGCAAATGCGCCTTATTTTATGAAGGGTTTCCTGAATTGGCGTGACATTATTGTTCCGATACTGGACATGCGGATCAAATTCAATTTGGGTGAGCCTACCTACGACAATCTGACTGTCGTTATTGTGCTCGAAATCGAGGATCGTTTTGTCGGTATTGTTGTTGATTCGGTATCCGATGTAATTTCCCTGGCACCGGAACAGATTCGTCCGGCTCCTTCCATGGGAACTATTCTCAATACGGAAAATCTCATTGGTTTGGGAGCCCTGGAAGACCGTATGTTGATTTTGATGGATATTGTCAAATTGATGCTTTCCTCTGAAATGGGTTTGGCTGATATTCCTCTTTATTGATCTGCGTGAAAGGGATGCTGTTTTTCAAGCCGGATGTTTTTTCATCCGGCTTTTTACATGCCGGAAAACACAAATTTCATTATTCCCTGCATAGGCAGGGCTTTCTGTGGTAAATTTATGGTCTGTTTTGTGGTAACAAGCCGATGTGCTAGCACGGCTTTTTTCTTTTTGGATAAAGTCGGACAATTTTGAACTGACGGATAGGGAGAAGTAGATGATATCAGTAAGGCTTCCTGATGGATCTGAAAAACAATTTGACAAACCGGTAACCGTTGCCGATGTGGCCGCATCCATCGGTAGTGGTCTGGCGAAAGCGGCCATTGCGGGAAAGGTGGATGGCAAACTTGTTGATACTTCCTATGTCATTCAGAGTCCGGTTGACTTGAGTATTGTGACTGATCGTGATGCAGAAGGCCTGGAAATCCTTCGTCACTCGACAGCGCATTTGCTGGCATATGCGGTCAAGGAGCTGTTTCCTGATGCACAGGTCACCATTGGCCCGGTTATTGATAACGGTTTTTACTACGATTTTTCCTACAAGCGTCCGTTTACACCGGAAGATATGCAGGCCATAGAAAAGAAAATGGCCGAACTTGCCAAAAAGGATGAAACGGTTACCCGAAAGGTATTGCCACGTGATGAAGCGGTTGCCTATTTCAAATCCATTGGTGAGGATTACAAGGCGGAAATCATTGCGTCCATTCCGGAAAATGAGGATGTGTCCCTGTATACCAGTGGCAAGTTTACCGATCTGTGCCGGGGTCCCCATGTCCCGTCCAATGGCAAACTTCGTGTATTCAAGTTGATGCGTCTTGCCGGCGCATACTGGCGGGGTGATTCCAATAATGAAATGCTCCAGCGTGTTTACGGAACAGCCTGGGCGAAAAAAGATGAGCAGGAAGCCTATCTGCATATGCTCGAGGAAGCGGAAAAACGGGATCACAGGCGCGTTGGCCGCCAGCTGGATCTTTTCCATTTCCAGGAAGAAGCACCAGGGCTGGTTTTCTGGCATCCGAAAGGCTGGATTATCTGGCAGCAGGTTGAACAGTACATGCGCAAGGTATATGAGGAAAATGGCTACAAGGAAGTCAAGGGTCCCCAGATTCTGGATCGTTCCTTGTGGGAAAAATCCGGTCACTGGGATAACTACAAGGAAAACATGTTTACGACAGAGTCTGAAAACCGGACATATGCTGTCAAACCCATGAATTGTCCCGGACATGTCCTGATTTATCGTTCCTCCCTGCATTCCTATCGCGAGCTGCCCTTAAGATACGGGGAGTTTGGTTCCTGTCATCGAAACGAGCCTTCCGGTTCCCTGCATGGGGTTATGCGGGTACGTGGTTTTACGCAGGATGACGGACATATTTTTTGTACGGAAGAGCAGATTCTCGATGAATGTATTGCTTTTACGGCACTATTGAAAAAAGTCTATGCCGATTTCGGATTTACGGACATTATCTATCGGATAGCGACCCGTCCGGAAAAACGGGTGGGTTCGGAAGCATCATGGGATAAAGCGGAACAGGCATTGATCACTTCCCTGGAAAAAATCGGTGCGGAATATGAAATTTCCGAAGGCGAAGGTGCTTTTTATGGTCCCAAGATTGAATATACCCTAAAAGATGCCATTGGCCGGATGTGGCAGTGCGGTACGATTCAGGTTGATTTTTCCATGCCGGAGAGACTGGGTGCGGAATATGTGGATGAGGATAATTCCCGCAAGATACCTGTTATGCTTCATCGCGCCATTTTGGGATCGCTGGAACGTTTCATCGGTATTCTGATTGAAAACCATGCCGGTTCCATGCCCCTTTGGCTCTCACCGGTTCAAGCCGTGGTCCTGAATATTTCGGAAAGACAGTCTGATTATGCGCAAGATGTTGTAAAAACACTAAAAAAAGCGGGTTTAAGGGTCGAATCGGATTTGCGTAATGAAAAAATAACCTATAAAATACGCGATCACGCAACTAATCGCGTGCCTTATCTGCTTGTTGTCGGCGATAAGGAAAAAAATGACAACACTGTGTCTGTACGGGCAAGAGGAAATACCGATCTTGGCAAGATGTCCGTTCCGGCGTTGATTGAAAGATTGACAGAAGAAATTGCCGCAAAAAAATAATCGGCAGCAGGGCAAAAACAGACAATTGATGAATTTTTTGTGAGG
>CAZAIY010000220.1:0-2751 GCA_964485295.1 uncultured Oxalobacter sp.
CAGATAGGCTCTTGTATTATGTATATTGATGGAAAATGTACCAATAAACAGCAACACAAATAGTGTGATGATTAACAAGATGAGTTGTCGTCTCAGCGTCATAATTGTCGTCTCCGTTTAGAGTCGTGTTTTTTGTTTGTGCCTGTATTGGGTTTCTTTACAGGCAAGGCACACAGAATAATTTTATCGAGTTGTACTTTCATACATCATTTCAAAATTCTTTTCCCATTCGGCTTTTCATTTCCTTCCAGAAACGAATATTGCCCGATTCTCCTACGCGACCCAATTTATTGGATTTTACGAGCCACATACCATCCCCATTGAAAGCATAAATCGGTTTTAAATCGGGACGTTGAGTTGCCGATTTGATATGGGGTATGAGATTGTCCAAAACAAGTGGAATCGCATTAGGCGTGGTGTAATAGGTTAGAACCATATGTGCTTCACTGATGGCTCTAACATAAGTGATCTTTAGTTTGTTATTGTCCACACCCAGAGCAACCAAAGTGAAATATTTTGCAATGGCATAATCCTCGCAATCGGCACCATTAGTTGCCAGCATTTCAGCAGGGGTTGCCCAGTAGTCTTTCTTTTTCCAATGCTTCTGGTCGGACAGATAGGGGACTTTATTGAAAAAATCATTTACCAGCCGCAGCTTGTCCATTTCCGGTTTGCTACGATTTTCCGATATGAGCTTGGACCAGCTTTGAATACGTTTTTTTGCATTGGTTCCATATTTTTTTTCTGCGGCAGTAAAGTATTTTTCAGTAAAATCAGGTAAGACATCAGCCGCACGAAGAAAAAGGGGTAAAGCTATAAGAAGTAGCAGGGTATAGATGACACGAAACAAAAAACGCAATCCCGATTGCAGGCGTTTTTTATTGTCGGAATAAAAGGTTGTTGATATATCCAGTATTTTCACTCCTGCATTATCACACAAAATTTTGGTTCTATGCAGAAATAAACCCAACCTTATAAAGTATACAGGGTTGGGTTTATTTATAATGGGGGTTTTAATGGTAAACCGAAGTTGGTTGAAACTATTCAGAAGCCATACCTGTTTGTTCTCCCATGTCTGATTCAGGGACTAAAGCAGCTTCTTCAGCTGTCTCAGCAGGAGCAGTTTCTTTTGTTTCAACAGCAATCTGTTTTAATGGTTTTTTGTAATCGCTGCGACTCCATGGATTGGTCCAGCCGACACGTTGTGTTGGATCAGTATCAACCAGATGCTGTACACCAAGGGAATCGAGTAATCGGCCCATGTCTGCCATTAAACGATATCCGGCAAAGAGTTCCAGATACTGGCCATTTACGTATTCAACAGTTGCCGTGTAATATTCGTTTTCCGTATCCAATAAGTCAATCAGGGTACGTTGCCCAATGGAAAACTGTAAAGTATAGGCATCACGGGTGGCAAGTGCTGAATCAACGTGTTGTTTTAAACTGGGCAGACGTTCACGAACCGATGTCAGTGTATTCCAGGAGAGGGCAGTGCTTTGGTCAAGTTGCATTAAAGTACGCTTATTGATTTCCATTGCTTCATAGGTGTACTGTTTCGTTTCACCTAAACGGGCCATATCCGCTCCACCACGGAAAAGATTCCATCTCATACGCAACATGAGATAACGATCATCGTTTGGTCCTCTGACACCACCGGTATTGTCATACATGGTGTTTCCGGCTTCAACATCAAATCGGGGACCGAATGGTGATTTTGCTGCATGGTATTGCGCATTTGCTTCTTCAACTTCCGCTTTAGATTGTTTGTATAAAGGGTTGTTTTCATGAGCAATTTCCAGTGCAATATCCAGATTTTCCGGCATTAATGTGTCAGCCGGCATTTGCGGTTGTACCAATGTATCCGGGTATTTGCCAGTGTAACGGTGGTAAGCAATTTCAACATCCCTTAAATTTGCTTCAGCTGAAACCAGATTGGATTTTGCCAATGCCAAACGTGCTTCTGCCTGGTCCAGATCGGAACGGCGACCAACACCGCTTTCGGCACGCATGTGAATTTGATCATATGTTTTTTGGTGATTGTCCAGATTTTCCTGAGTCAAACGAACCGTTTCTCTCATTCTGAGTACATCCAGAAAAGCCTCAACCACTAATAAAGCAACGGATTCCGATGTGCCCGCGACCTTGTGTGCAGCAGCTTGCATACGTGCTTTATTCCGTTCAACTTCAAAATAGGTTCCAAATGTTTGGAAAATATTCCATTGAGCAGTCAGGGATTTTTCCCGACGGGTCATATATTCACTCCAAACACCGTTTGTATTGCTGTTTCTGGCTTTTTCACGCCCGTAGCCCCATCCCGCATCCAAACTTGGCAGATAACCGCTATACGCACCAATTAATGCCTCATCAACTGCACGACGTGCTCTCACATCCATGGCGATATCAGGATTATTTTTGACAGTATGGTCAACAATTGCAGGCAGGGTTGTCTGGGCAAAAGAAAATGCTGATGTAGCAAGTAAAAGACAACCAGCTACGATAAGAGATGGTTTTAATTTCACAGACACTCTCCAAATTGATAATTGGATAATAGAACTTGTCAAATTATTAAATTCAGGACAAATGAAATTTTATTCAATACATATCCGTTAATCAATAGAAAGTCCTGTTTTTATAAAAAAAGGAACACATTTTATGTGTTCCTTTTTAAAAGAGTAATATCAAAAATTCCTATCAGAATTTGATGGCATCATTTTGGATCAGTTGATTCATCAGTTCCTGTGCATGGTTACT
>CAZAIY010000221.1:0-2694 GCA_964485295.1 uncultured Oxalobacter sp.
GTACAGCACTTCTCCGGACAATAAAGAATGAAAGATCGACTATGACACAATCATCCGAGTCACCTGAAAAAGTAGAAAAACCATCCCGTGTACGCCGAAGAAAAGGATTTACCTTATTGGCGTGCATCGTTTTGGTTTTTGGTCTGGCATGGGGTTTATACTGGTATTTTTGGGGTTCTTACTTTGTTGAGACGGATAATGCCTACACTGCCGTGGAGGTAGCCCAGGTTACCCCATCAACCGGCGGTACCGTTCAGGAAGTCAAAGTGGTCGATACACAAAATGTCAGAAAAGATGATGTTCTGGTTGTCATTGATGATGTGGATGCAAAATTGGCGCTGGCACAAGCCAAAGCCGATGCGGAACATGCCGTTGCCCAACTGGCCATAGCACAATCCGATTATGCCAAAGCAAAAATTGATCTGAAACGCAGACGGGCACTGATTAAGGATGGTTCCGTATCCGGCGATGAATTGACAAAAGCGCAAAATGCCTATAGTTCCAGCAAGGCTTCCATTCAGGCAGCCAAAGCCGCTATTGAACAAACCAAAGCCCGGGTTGCCCAGGCAAAAGTCGATCTGGGACGAACCATTGTACGGGCACCTGTTGATGGAATTATTGCAAAACGTACCGTTCAGGTCGGACAACGTGTACAGGCTGGCACCGTCCTTTTGTCAGTTGTGCCGATTCATGAAATGCATGTGGATGCCAATTTCAAGGAAGGGCAACTGGAAAAAGTAAGGGAAGGGCAGAAAGCCACATTATATGCCGACCTTTATGGTTCTTCCGTCAAATATACCGGTATTGTCGAAGGACTTTCCGGTGGAACGGGATCCGCTTTTTCCATTATCCCGGCACAAAATGCAACCGGCAACTGGATTAAAGTCGTGCAACGCCTGCCCGTCAGAATTCGTCTGGATCCAAAAGAACTCGAGGCCAATCCACTTTCAGTCGGTTTATCAATGACCGTAACCATTGATACACGTGAATCAAAACAGACACCACCCCGTTAGGCAGATCATATTATGAATGCCCAGACACAACCGCTATTTGAAGGGAAAACCTTATGGTTTATGGCCATTTTGCTGTCAATGGCCAATTTCATTGCGGTTCTGGATATGACCATTGCCAATGTATCCGTTACCAGTATTGCTGGTGCATTGGGCGCCAGTACTACTCAGGGTACATGGGTCATTACCTCTTATGCGGTTGCAGAAGCCATCATCCTGCCATTAACCGGCTGGCTGGCAGCCCGGTTTGGCGCAGTCAGGGCTTTTACAACGGCCATGGGTCTTTTTGGCGTTTTTTCCCTCGGTTGCGGACTGGCCAATTCACTGGGACTTCTGGTAGGTGCCAGGGTGTTGCAGGGACTGGCAGGGGGACCCATGATGCCACTGACCCAGACCCTGCTTTTACGTATCTTCCCACGGGAAAAAGCCATGACGGCAACGATGCTTTGGGCCATGACGACACTGGTTGCACCGGTTCTGGGACCCATTTTGGGAGGCTGGTTATGTGACAACTATTCATGGCACTGGATATTTTTAATTAATGTCCCACTTGCATTATGCTGCAGTACGCTTGTCTGGCACATGCTTAGAAAAATGCCACAAAAAATCGAACACGCTCGAGTGGATGTCATTGGCCTGATTTTACTGATTGTCTGGGTAGGTGCCTTACAGCTTATGTTGGATGAAGGAAAGGATCTGGACTGGTTTTCCTCGAATTACATCGTCACGCTAGCCATTATTGCCGTAATCGGTTTTATCGCTTTCATGATCTGGGAACTAAACGAAGAACATCCTATCGTCAATATCCGTGTATTTCGTCATAGAGGATATTCTGCCTGTCTTTTTACGCTTGCTTTAGCTTTCGGAGGGTATTTTGCTGTCAACGTACTGACACCTCTTTGGCTACAATCCTATATGGGATATACACCAACCTGGTCCGGCAAAACAACGGCATGGAGTGGTGTTACGGCTTTTCTGGTGTCGCCACTGGCGGCCATTTTATCAAGGCGGGTTGATCCAAGAAGACTGGTATTTCTGGGCGTGACCTGGCTTGGCATTATCACGTTTGGCCGATCCTTTTTCAATACGGATGCCAGCTACTGGTGGATCATTTTTCCTATCATATTAATGGGATTTGGATCACCTTTCTTTTTCGTGCCATTAACCAGTCTGGCACTTGCCAGTGTTGAGGAACACGAAACCGCTTCAGCTGCCGGTTTGATGAGCTTTATCCGAACGCTTTCGGGAGCAATTGCAACATCCATGGTTACAACAGCATGGGAAGACAGAACCAATTACATGCATGCCGAACTTTCCGGTATAATTGATTCAACAGGAGAGTATTTCAGAATGATGATAGATAACGGCATGTCAACTGAAATGGCCCGATCGCTTCTTAACAATATGGTCACAACGCAAAGTGTGATGCTGGCGACCAATGAAATCATGTTTATTGTTAGTGGACTCATTATTATTGCCGCCTTTGCTGTCTGTGTCGTTCCCAAACCCCGACTTTAAAATGCTCCTTTCAATGAAAAAACATCTGATTTTCGTTTTCTTTTGTCTGTTTGCCGTTTCGGTTAAAGCCCAATCCTTTTGTACAGAAGCCGATTTAAGATTCAAAGAATATCAGTTTTTGCATTTTCGGAAACCGGCCCTGATAGGTCAGAAAAAATTCATATCC
>CAZAIY010000222.1:0-2646 GCA_964485295.1 uncultured Oxalobacter sp.
CATTCAGCTTTTTTGTGAGAGAATTGGTGTGGCAAAAGCAGATGGATGGATAGATCTGTCAACTTTGGAAGCCAGTTTAAGGGATGATCTTGATCCTAAGGTGCCTCGTGCGATAGCAGTTTTAAATCCGTTAAAACTGATTATAGATAACTTCCCTGATGATGAAGAAGACATTTGTACGGCTTCTATCCACCCCCATTATCCGGAACGGGGTAATCGACAGTTTCCAATTACAAAGGAACTATGGATTGAACGTGAAGATTTCATGCAGGATCCGGTAAAAGGATATTTCCGCCTTTTTCCGGGTAATCGCGTTCGGTTACGTTATGGTTATGTTGTTGAATGTACACATGCAGAAAAAGACGAAAATGGTGAAATCACGGCTGTGCACTGTACTTATTTTCCCGATAGTAAAAGTGGCACATCAGGTAGTGCCAATTACAAAGTTAAGGGAAATATTCATTGGGTAAGTGTGCGTCATGCTTTTCAGGCAGAAGTTCGTTTGTATGACCGACTTTTTTTAGAACCTCATCCGGATCAGGGTGGAAAGGATTTTAAAGAATCGTTGAATCCTCAAGCCAAGCAGGTTGTTACAGCATATTTGGAGCCGGGGCTGATAAAAGCTTTACCGGAAGATCGCTATCAATTTGAGCGTCATGGATATTTTGTTGCAGATCGTGAAGATTCCAGGCCGGATAAACCTGTGTTTAACAGAATTGCTACTTTAAGGGATTCCTGGGCAAAAAAATAATAAAAAGAAAACTTGAAACAACAGCCACTCCGATTACTGTTTGGATTTATTTTTCTGGGGAAAAACAGTAATCGGAGTTCTTTATTCAAAAGGCAAAGGATATAAAAGTCATATCAAAAGATTATTTATTTTTAGAACGTGCTGTTTTTGTATTTTGAGTAGAAACAGCGTTTTTTCCTTTTGCTTCTTCATATAAAGGTAGAACTTTCGGCAATTCTGCTTCCAGATTTGCGATACGGGTTTTGTCTGAAGGATGGGTTGAAGTAAATTCCGGCGGATTATCCTGATTAAGCGCACTCATTTTTTTCCAAACATTAACTGCCGCGGCAGGGTTATAACCGGCACGGGCCATCAGTTCCATTCCAATAACATCGGATTCTGTTTCCATTGTGCGGGAAAATGGAAGTGTCAGTACATACTCACTTGCGACACCCGCCAAATTTTGACCTATTGTTCCTAATCCCAATAAGGAACTACCAATGGAAATAAGCTGATCAGTGGCAAATTGTTGTGAAATCTGTTCTCGACTATGTTCCCGAAGTGCATGTGCCATTTCATGACCAATGACAGCAGCAAGTTCATCATCGGATAAATTCAATTTTGAGATGATCCCGGTATATACGGCAATTTTTCCGCCAGGCATGCAATAGGCATTAACGGTATCACTACTGATGACATTGATTTCCCATTTCCAGTTTTTTGCATCGGAGCGAAATACATCAACTTGAGCAATTAATCGTTTTGCAATGGTATTGACACGTTTGGTGTAGTTTTTATTGGTATTTAGCGTATTGGCCGTACGAGCCTTGTTCATTTCCTGCTGATAGGCTTTTGCGGAACCTTCATTCACATCTTCAGATGAAATCAACAAAAACTGACTGCGTGAAGAATTGGTTGCGCCTCCGGCAGTCGTACTGACACAGCCTGACAAAGTTAAAATACCCAATATAATAATGGCAAAAACAGACATGACTCGTTTCATCACGAGATCTCCCAGATAAAATTAATAAGACTAGATTGGTCAATTATATTTTAGTTGGATAAAGTTTTTAATTTTGGGAACGACTATCAAGTAAAAATAAGAGATAAGTAAATTAAACTACAATTATGATTAGTTGATGGTTGATTTGTTCTAATTAGTTAAGGAAAAGAAAATGAAACTCTATTACGCACCTGGAGCCAGTTCACTGGCAACTCATATTGCCTTACGGGAAGCCGGTTTAACCTTTGATATGGAAAAGGTTGATTTAAAGAAAAAGATAACGGAATCAGGTAAGGATTTTTATCAGGTAACGGTAAAAGGTGCCGTGCCGACTTTGGAATTGGATGATGGGCAGGTTTTAACAGAAGGTGTTGCGGTTTTGCAGTATGTGGCTGATTTGGTTCCAGATAAAAAACTTGCTCCACAAGCGGGCAGCATGGAACGTTATCGACTGATGGAATGGTTAAATTTAATTGCAACGGAATTGCACAAAAATTTCAGTCCTTTTTTTAATCCGGCCATCGTGGATTCCACCAAAGAGGTTTTAAGAGCCAATCTAAGTCGTTATTATGATGTGGTGGAAAAACAGCTTTCCAAAACACCTTTTCTGCTTGGAGATGTTTTTTCTGTTGCTGATGCCTATCTTTTTACTGTAACACGATATGCAAGATTTGCAGGCTTGAATACAGAAACATGGCCTTCATTGAAAAATTTCCAACAGAGAATGTTTGAACGTTCTTCAGTCAAGGAAGCATTAAAATTTGAAGGACTGTAAAGAATAGTCGTTTCCTGCCGTAAAAAAGTTACTGACGACCCCGTTTTGGTTGCGGGATATCAGATAAAAGAGTCTGGAAATGACAAAATATTCTTATTATTCATATCTTTTGCTTGACGATAATGTCAAGCAAAAGCT
>CAZAIY010000223.1:0-2629 GCA_964485295.1 uncultured Oxalobacter sp.
GTGGGAACCGGTCCGTCCAATGCCATTGCCGGTCCCAAACGCTCCGGACCCAATACCAGTTTGCCGTCAATGACACGAACATGACTGTCGCCTCCGACACCAATGGATTGGGTTAACAGCCCGCGAACAGCTGTTTTGTGGTCTTCAATTTTGACACCCAAAGGCTCCAGCAAAGGCACCCCATCGGCAAAAAGCGCGATATCCGTGGTTGTGCCACCGATATCAATCGAAATGGAATCCTTTTCCAGTGAAACATAGGGCAAAACACCCATAATGGTAGCGGCCGGGCCCGAGAGAATCGTTTGCACAGGCTGGGTTTGGGACTGTTTGTATTCAATGGTTCCGCCATCAGCTTTCAGGATATATAAAGGCACATTCACATCCAGTTCTTTCATGTATGCCTGAAGCTGTTCAATTAGGCGCCCATGCAATCCCCAGACGGCTTCATTGAGATAGGTAGTGGCAATTCGGCGGGGGAAATTGAGTGATCCTGAAAGATTGTGACTGACGGAAACATGTTTGGCATCCTTGGAAAAAATGGTTTCAGCCAGTTTTTCATGGGCAGGATTACGGGTTGCGAATTTTCCAACAATGGCAAAATGGTCGATTTTCTTTTTTGCCATGATGTACTGAACCTCTTCCAGTTCAGCCTTGTTGGGAGCCTCTGCTTCCATGCCACGATGGTTCATGTAGCCTGAAACCAGTCTGGATTTATCGGCAAGAGGCAGATCCTGTGGCGCGACACCAGGACCATTCATAACAATAAGACCAACTTCATCGAGCTGATTCTGTACAACCGCATTGGTCGATATCGTTGTACTGAGAACAATCCGCTGAAGCTTTTTAATATCCTCCGTATTGGCAACCGCCTGTGTTGCCATTAAAACGGATTTCAAAATGTTTTCCTTGTCTGTCAAAACCTTTGATTTTCTAATAATCTGCCGGTTATTCATTAAGACAGAATCGGTATGGGTACCACCAACGTCAATGCCAAGAATCATGATTTTCTCCTTTGCAAGGCGTCAGGTATAAAATTAAAAAATGAAAAATGAGCCATATCGTCTTCAATTAAAAATGCTGCGTATGGATTTGAACAAAATAAAACCGACATTAACACCCTGTCGGCATCAATGACTTGAGGTCAAAACTATCCTGACTGAACCATATTGTACCATTGAGAAACGAAAGATATCGTTTTTTGGAAAAGTTTCTGGTTTTTAGCCGTTTCTTTCCATGACGGCGGCAAAAAAACCATCGGTTTGATGACGGTGCGGCAACAGTTTTAAATAATCCCCCATTTCCAGATGGATTTTCTGTTCTGCCAAAATGGCATGCATGGGCAGCAAAGTGAACTGGGGGTGCGTTAATAGAAAATCCTGCACAACAGCTTCATTTTCCTCTTCCAGAAGACTGCAGGTGGCATAAACCAGTCTTCCCTTTGGCTTGACCAGTCGACAGGCCGATTCCAGAATCATTTTCTGTTTTTCGGTCAATTGGGCTATGCCCTCTTCCGTCTGGCGCCACTTGATTTCCGGATTGCGTCTTAATGTTCCCAGTCCGCTACAGGGCGCATCCACCAGTACGCGATCGGCTTTTCCGGCCAGGCGCTTGATCCTGGCATCGCGTTCATGCGCGATATGAATGGGATGGACATTGGATAGCCCGCTTCTTGCCAGACGGGGTTTCATTTTTGACAGTCGCTTGGCGGAAACATCAAAGGCATAAAGTCTTCCCGTATTTCTCATCAACACGCCCAAGGCCAGGGTTTTGCCTCCGGCACCGGCACAGAAATCCACGACCATCTCCCCCCGTTTTGCACCGGTTATCTGGGAAAGAAGCTGGCTTCCCTCATCCTGGACTTCAATGGCACCTTCCTGAAAAACAGGGAGGTTCTGCAGGGCCACTTTTTTTTCCATTCTCAACCCCAATGGCGCATATGGCGTCGGTACGGACTCAATCCGTTTTTCCGTCAACTTGGCTCGGGCCTCTTCCGGTTTTATTTTCAGGGTATTGATTCGTAAATCAAGCGGTGCCGGTTCATTCAAGGCTTTGGCCAGTTCCAGGGTCTCTTTTTGGCCATACTGACGAACAAGCTTTTCATATAGCCATTGAGGCAGATCCGCCTGCATTTGGGGAGACAACCGGGTGCGATCGATGGTTTCCATCCGTTTCAGCCACAGTTTTTCCGATTCGGAAACAGATGCCAGTGCTTTTGTCTGGCCGGATTTGGCGAGTCCCAAAAGTGCCAGTCGCCGTATTAATGGCCCTTCCCCGGACTCGGCATAATTGTTAAAAAAGAGGCGGTTTCGCAAAAAGGCAAAAACGGCTTCGGCAATGACTCCCCTTTCATTGGACCCCAGTTTGGGATGCTTTTTGAAATAAAGTGATAAAACATGGTCGGCAGGCATTGAAAAATCCAGGACTTCATTCAACACTTTTTCCGTATGAAAAAGTAGCCATTCCTGCTTTTGTTTCATAAAGGATTTCCTAAAAGAAGATAGTTTTGGGGCGTATTGATGTCCTTATCCAGCATGACCCGTTTATTCTCCAGACGCACTTTTCCTTCAACAAACCAGCGTACGACGCCAGGATAGAGCCGGTGTTCCTGTTCAAGCACCCTTTGTGCCAG
>CAZAIY010000224.1:0-2622 GCA_964485295.1 uncultured Oxalobacter sp.
CATCTGTCCACGGCCTTTCGCGTTCACACGAAAGGAAACACGGGTTGCAAGCAGGTCTGACAGTTCCTCCTCGAGTCGCGCAATATCGGCCGATTTTGTTTTCTGCTTTTTAGGTTCAATGGCTGTTTTATCCGCCAGTGTTTTGGCTACCAGTTTTTCCGTTTCCCTGACTGATAACCGTTTGGCGACCACCTGTGTTGCCAGTATCACCTGCGTTGCGGCATCGACTGCCAGAAGCGCTCTGGCGTGTCCCATATCAATATCGCCTGCCATGAGCATGGTCTGAACGGCTCTGGCCAGATTCAGCAGACGCAACAGATTGGACACCGCACTGCGTGAACGCCCCACTGCCTGCGCCGCCTGCTCATGCGTATAGTCAAATTCCGCAATCAGGCGATTGATCCCTTGAGCCTCTTCCAGCGGATTCAAATCCTCGCGCTGCATATTTTCTATCAGCGCAATTTCCGCTGCCGTTTTATCGTCAATCTCTTTAATCAGGGCCGGGATTTCCTGCAACCCGACCTGCCGGGCGGCTCTGTAACGTCTCTCACCGGCAATGATTTCAAAGGAATCCAGACCATCCCTTTTACCTATTTTTCTGACAATAATCGGTTGAAGCACACCCTGTTTCCGGATCGATTGTGCCAGTTCATTCAATGCGCCTTCATCCATTCGGGAACGCGGCTGGTATTTCCCGACTTCCAGCTGGCTCAACGCGATGCTGGTCTGGGCTTTTTTATCGATAACGGGATCTGCCCCCAGCAACTCATCCAAACCTCTACCCAGCCCTTTTTTCCTTTTTGTCATCATCCTATCCTGCATTTCATTCAAAAGATTGTTCACACCTGATTTAGCCAGGTCAGCATTTCATTACTAAATTCCATATAGGCTTGGGCTCCTTTTGAATTGGGATCAAATTTAATGCCTGGCATTCCATATGAAGGGGCTTCTGCCAGCCGTATGTTTCGGGGAATCACGGTTTTAAAAACCTTCTCGCCAAAATGCCGTTCCAGTTGGGCCGAAACCTGCTGTGAGAGCATGGCTCTTTTATCGAACATGACTCTGAGCAAACCAATAATCTGCAAATCACTGTTCAAATTGGCATGGACACGTTTAATGGTATTGACCAGATCCGTTAACCCTTCCAGCGCATAATATTCGCATTGCATGGGAATAATCACCCCATCGGCAACACACAGGGCATTAATGGTCAGCATGGACAGTGCCGGCGGACAATCTATGAGAATAAAATCATAGGCATCCCTGATTTTTTCTATGGCATCCCTCAAGCGGTATTCCCTTTGCTCCATATCGACCAGTTCGACTTCCGCTCCAGCCAGATTCCGATTTGCCGGCAAAATATCATAACCACCGCTTTGCGACTGCTGTCTGGCTTCCGTAATATCGGTTAATCCCAAAAGCACCTGGTAAACCGATATATCCAGACCGGATTTCTGGACACCGGAACCCATGGTGGCATTACCCTGGGGATCCAGATCAACAAGCAGGACACGCTGGTTCAATTGTACCAGCCCGGCAGCCAGATTCACCGTCGTGGTGGTTTTACCCACACCGCCTTTCTGGTTTGCGATACAAAAAATTCGAGCCATAACTATTTCTTCATTTCTAACTATTTAACTGGTTAAATGGTTTTTTCCATTATCAACAAATGCCGTTCTGCATCCAGAAAGGGCACTTTCAGGGGTTCAATCGATTTTACTTTCAGGGTTTCCGGTAACTCACCTATTTCCTCATTTGGAACAAAACCCTTCATTGCATAAAAGCAGCCACCATCTTCCAGAAGATAGCCGGACAGCGTGACAAACTGAAGCAGATCCGAAAATGCACGGCATGTAATCGCATCAAATTTTTTGGACAGATACAGTTTTTCGACCCGTCCCGTATAAACCGTCACATTTCTCAAATGCAGTTCCGTTTTTACCTGTGACAGAAAAGCGGTTTTTTTCTGGACCGAATCCACCAGCGAAATCTGTTTGTCAGGAAAGAAAATGGCAAGCACCATACCGGGAAAACCGGCACCGGATCCGACATCCAGTATTTCCTTTGCCTCTTTCAGGAATTCCACTATCGATAACGAATCCAGTATATGGTGGGTAACCATTTCCTTTATATCCTGTATGGCGGTAAGGTTGTAAACCTTGTTCCATCGGGATAAAAGAAAGAGATATGAAACAAACTGCTCAATTTGCATGGTGTCAAGTCTCAAATTCAATTGATCGACTCCGTCTGCAAGCAGTTTTTCCAGTGTTGATGCCAATTGAAATTTATTCCTGTTCATAATGATTGATCGTTATGATTCAGCTTCAATAAAATTAATCAGACCCCGTTTTTTCAGATAAACCAGTAAAAGCGAAATGGCAGCCGGCGTCACACCGGATACCCGTGATGCCTGACCCAGGGTTTCCGGACGATGCAAGTCCAGTCTTTGACGCACTTCAATTGACAGGGCGGAAACATCCGCATAATTCATGTCTTCAGGAAGCCGTAAATTTTCATAATACTGCTGGCGTCTGACTTCCCTGGATTGCCTTTCGATATAGCCTGCATATTTGATCTGAATTTCAACCTGCTCTTTTACCTCTTTTTCCAGCATTTCTGCTG
>CAZAIY010000225.1:0-2622 GCA_964485295.1 uncultured Oxalobacter sp.
GAATATCTGATCAAACGTGCTCAAATTATCAAGCGCAGGTTTAAAAATTATGAAACCTACCACCCCTTGCTTGACCGCACACTGGTGATGGTATTTGAAAAAAGCTCAACCAGAACCCGTCTTTCCTTCGAAGGAGGAATGGCTCAGCTTGGTGGAACAGCTATCTATTTAAATACCCGGGACAGTCAACTTGGCCGGGGAGAGCCTATCGAAGACGCAGCACAAGTCATCTCCAGAATGTGTGACGTCATTATGGTTCGTACTTTTGGTCATGAGATTATTGAGCGTTTTGCAGCTTATTCGCGGGTACCCGTTATTAACGGACTGACAAATGAGCATCATCCATGCCAGGTGCTTGCCGATGTGTTTACCTTTATTGAACATCGGGGAAGCATTCAAGGAAAAACCGTAACCTGGGTAGGGGATGCCAACAATATGCTGTACTCATGGCTGCAGGCTGCCAAGGTCTTTGGCTTTCATGTCAATGTCTCAACACCGAAAGATTATGATCTTAACTATGATCTGGTTTCCTCTGATCATAGTCACTTTACCCTATTTGATGATCCTGCAAAGGCTTGTGAAGGGGCGCATCTGGTCACAACCGATGTCTGGACCAGCATGGGATTTGAAGAAGAAAACGCTGCCAGACTCAAGGCATTTGAAGGCTGGTGTGTGGATGCTGAGAAAATGGCATTAGCATCACCGGATGCTCTTTTCATGCACTGTTTGCCGGCTCACCGGGGAGAAGAAGTTACATCAGAAGTCATCGATGGGCCACAATCCGTTGTCTGGGATGAAGCCGAAAACAGATTGCATGTACAAAAAGCTCTCCTGGAATACCTTGTTTTAGGCCGTATTGAGGATCAATAATTTTAGTCGTGATCCTGCTTTTCTTTTCACAGAATCACGATACAAACCTGTTACATAAAAACGAGAGAAAGAAAAAATGAACAATGTAAAAAAAGTTGTCTTGGCATATTCAGGTGGTTTGGATACGTCTGTTATCTTGAAATGGCTCCAGGATACTTATCAGTGTGAAGTGATTACCTTTACTGCAGATCTGGGACAGGGAGAGGAACTGGATCCTGCCCGACAAAAAGCATTGAAACTGGGTATCAAATCGGAAAATATTTTTATTGACGATTTACGTGAAGAATTTGTTCGTGATTTTGTATTTCCCATGTTCCGGGCAAATACAACCTATGAAGGCGAGTACCTCCTTGGAACCAGTATCGCACGTCCTTTAATTGCCAAACGTCTTGTTGAAATCGCACGTCAGACAGGCGCGGATGCCATTTCACATGGTGCAACCGGTAAAGGAAACGATCAGGTCCGTTTCGAACTGGGTGCTTACGCCTTGATGCCCAATGTAAAAATCATTGCTCCTTGGAGAGAATGGGATCTGCTTTCAAGAGAAAAATTACTGCAATACGCAGAAAATGCCGGTATTGAAATTGAAATGAAGCACCGACAAGGTGGTGCTCCTTATTCCATGGATGCCAACCTGTTGCATATCAGTTATGAGGGTCGGCATCTGGAAGATCCTAATGCCCCACCTGAAGAATCCATGTGGAGATGGACGGTCAATCCTGAAGATGCGCCTGATCAGGCGGAATACATTCAAATTGGATTTGAAAAAGGAGATGCCGTTTCCCTAAACGGGCAAAAAATGTCTCCCGCTACCTTATTGGCCGAATTGAATCGACTTGGTGGCAAACATGGTATTGGACGACTTGATCTGGTTGAAAACCGTTACGTCGGAATGAAATCACGCGGATGCTACGAAACGCCAGGCGGAACAATTCTATTGCCAGCCCACCGTGCAATGGAATCCATCACGTTAGATAGAGAAGTGGCTCACCTCAAAGATGATCTGATGCCCCGCTATGCTTCCATGATTTACAACGGTTACTGGTGGTCTCCCGAGAGAATTGCACTTCAAACCCTGATAGATCATACGCAGGAGTTTGTTAACGGAACGGTCAACTTAAAACTTTATAAGGGTAATGTCATTGTCACGGGTCGTGAATCAGATGATTCCCTGTTTGATTCAACCATTGCGACATTTGAGGATGATGCCGGCGCTTATGATCAAAAAGATGCTGGGGGCTTTATCAAACTGAATGCTTTAAGAATGCGCATTGCATCCAGTTTGCGGGAAAAACGTAAAAAATAATTCCGTTCGTATTATGAACGCAAATCGGAAAACCCTTGTTTGCACAAGGGTTTTTCTTTTTTTGACTTTGACAGCCAGAAATCAAATAAATCATTATAAAACAGTAAGTTATATTAATTTTTCTTCGTTTTTTGATATGTTATAAAAATTTTCCGGTTTTTTACAGTTTTCCTGTCTTCTGTATTTTTTACTTCCTGCAATATCGCTCCCTTAACGATTTCATAATGAATTCTGTCGGGATGACTATGCCCTGATTTCCTTACTCCGACTCCAGCAAACGTTAAAGCATCAGGGCAAATCGGGCTTTTTGTTTCTGTTTTTTTAGCGCTTGCCGGGCAAGATACCTTTTTGATCGATCAATAATCTTGTATACAATAAATATTTCCTTCTTCACCATAGGATTAACCATGAGCAAAATAGGTATTATTGGTGGCAGCGGACTTTAC
>CAZAIY010000226.1:0-2614 GCA_964485295.1 uncultured Oxalobacter sp.
ATGACCTCATCTCCACCGACACCGACAACCCGTTTGATATAGTCAAGTGACGGTTCCTTTGGATATTTGAAAACAACCATATCACCACGTTGCGGGTCATTGATACTGACAATTTTCTGATTCACAACCGGTAAACGAATACCATATGTATATTTGTTTACCAAAATAAAATCGCCCACTTCCAATGTGGGCAACATGGAACTGGAAGGGATTTTAAAAGGTTCATACAAAAAAGAACGTAAAAAGAAAACGGCGGCAATAACAGGAAAAAAACTGCCCGAATACTCAATCCAAATAGGCTGTTTTAATAATTTCTCCCTTAATTCTTCACGAGCCTTTTCATCCGGCTTGATGCCTTCGGATAGTAAACCTGCCTGTTTTTTATCCCAGGCAGCCAATGTTTCATCAGCTATTTTTTTTCTTTTTTTCGACAGATGAAAGACATCCAGAAACCAGATAATTCCTGTAACAATCATCAAAATAAAAAGAATGAGTGCAAAATTACTCAGAATGGTCTGAAAACTCATTTTTCATCCACTTTTAATATCGCAAGAAAAGCTTCCTGAGGAACTTCTACTGAACCGACCTGTTTCATTCGCTTCTTACCTGCTTTCTGTTTCTCGAGCAATTTACGCTTCCGTGTTATATCACCACCATAACACTTTGCCAACACATTCTTTCTTAAGGCTTTCACATTCTCACGGGAAATAATGGTTGAGCCAATAGCAGCCTGAATTGCCACATCAAACATCTGGCGTGGAATCAATTGACGCATTTTAGCCGCGACAGCTCTGCCTCTATGCTGGGCATTGGAACGATGAACAATCATTGCAAGCGCATCAACCTTGTCCCCATTAATTAGCATATCCACCTTCACAACATCAGAAGGTCGGTATTCCTTGAATTCATACTCCATGGAGGCATAGCCACGTGAAAGTGACTTCATGCGATCAAAAAAGTCCAGCATGATTTCAGCCATGGGCATTTCATAGGTCAAACGAACCTGTTTGCCATGATAGTGCATATCTATCTGGACACCCCGTTTCTGATTGCACAAGGTCATAATTGGACCGACATACTCTTGCGGCAGATAAATATTGACCGTCACAATAGGTTCACGAACTTCCTGAATGGTTGCCGGTTCCGGCATCTTGGAAGGATTATCAACCTGAACAACGGATCCGTTTTTCAACAACACCTCATAAACAACTGTTGGTGCTGTTGTAATCAGATCCATATTGAATTCGCGTTCCAGACGTTCCTGGACTATTTCCATGTGCAACAGTCCCAAAAATCCGCAACGGAATCCGAATCCTAAAGCCTGGGACACTTCAGGCTCATACTGCAAAGAGGCATCATTGAGCTTTAATTTTTCCAGTGAATCTCGTAAAGCATCATACTGATTTGCCTCAACTGGGAATAATCCTGCAAACACCTGAGGCTGAACCTTTTTAAAACCGGGTAATGGCATGTCGGCAGGCTGGGAAAACAGCGTAATGGTATCGCCAACCTGGGCGGATTTAAGCTCCTTGATACCGGCAATGACAAAACCGACCTGACCTGCAGACAACAATTCCCGCGACTGGGAACGGGGAGAAAACACACCGACGCTTTCCACCTGATATTGGGATCCTGTCGCCATGAGCTGGATGCGATCCTTGGGACGGACAACTCCATTTTTTATACGGACCAACATAACCACGCCAACATAATTATCAAACCAGGAGTCAATAATCAGGGCCTGTAAAGGTGCATTCGGGTCTCCCTCCGGAACGGGAACCTTTGCAATTAACTCTTCCAAAATATCTTCAATACCTTGACCTGTCTTTGCCGAGCAGAGTATGGCATCAGAGGCATCCAGACCGATAACATCCTCTATTTCAGCCCGGGCATTATCCGGATCAGCAGAGGGCAAATCTATTTTATTGAGGACAGGCAATACCTCCACATCCAAATCAAGAGCCGTATAACAATTGGCTACGGTTTGCGCCTCCACTCCCTGTGAGGCATCCACAACCAGAAGCGCTCCTTCACAAGCGGATAGGGAACGGCTGACTTCATAACTAAAATCGACATGCCCGGGCGTATCGATCAGATTCAGATTATATATTTGACCATTTCTTGCCTTGTATGACAAAGATGCCGTTTGTGCTTTAATTGTAATGCCTCTTTCGCGCTCAAGATCCATTGAATCCAATACCTGATCCGCCATTTCGCGATCGGAAAGTCCTCCGCACATCTGGATAATACGATCAGCCAGCGTTGATTTGCCATGATCGATATGAGCAATAATAGAAAAATTACGGATATTGTTCATTGATTTCCCAGAATGTCCAATTCTTCAAATTCTTCTCTTTCCTTAAAGGAAAAATTTAAAGAAAAAATTTAATTTTTATTATTTTTACTTTTTATGATTTAACCTGTTATTTTACTGGATGTTCGCTAAAAAACATGGATTTGTCTTATTTTTGGCAATTTATAGTCCACTTATTTTAAACAAAAAATGTCCTGCCCATTATTTCCTGACGGAACGAGTCGAAATACCTTTTCGAAAACGATTGTCCTGTTCGGATTCATCCGTTTTTTTATTTCCATGATGCGACATGATTCTCTT
>CAZAIY010000227.1:0-2611 GCA_964485295.1 uncultured Oxalobacter sp.
TGATATGTTTGCTGCTATTGATCTCGGATCCAATAGTTTTCGTTTACATATTGGTCAATATGTAAATAACGCTTTTCACATTGTTAAAACAGCCAGGGAACCCAATCGACTGGCATTAGGTCTTGATGAAAACAGTTACTTGACACCATCAGCGATCACTGATGGTCTGCAATCACTTCACAATATTCGCCTGATTTTAAATTCTTACCCTATAAAAAAAATAAGGGCTGTCGCAACCCATACTTTTCGAACGGCAAAAAATGCTTCGGATTTTCTTAAGCAGGCCCAAAAAATTCTGGGTATTTCGGTGGATATCATTTCTGGAGAAGAAGAAGGGAGACTGGTTTATCTGGGTGTGGACAAATTACTGTCTCTCCCCCAGGAAAGACGACTGGTTATTGACATAGGAGGAGGCTCTACGGAAATTATTCGAGGGAAAGGCGCACATATCAAAAAAACTTCCTCATATGGCACTGGAACAGTAGCACAACATAAACTTTTTTTTCCGGATGGGGTTCTCTCTCCCCAGCATTTTGATACGGCAATTCATGCCGCATGCCTTCACTTTAAGGATATTCAATCGCATTTTCAAAAACACTTCTGGGATAATGCATATGGTTCTTCCGGAACTATACGTGCCATTGCCGAAATTATTGTCAACAAGAGAATTGGGAATGGTGATCTGAATGAAAAAAATCTTGAAACATTACGAAACGAAATGATCAAAGTTGGAAGAATCCATCAACTTTTTTTCTCGGAAATAAAGAAAGAACGGAATGCTTCCATTGTAGGAGGGCTTTCTATCATTACGGCCTTAATACAAAAATTAAACATATCCAAAATCATACCGATCGAATCCGGACTGCGTATGGGAATTCTTTGGGATCTCTGTTCTTAAAAGTAACAACCCTGATCTTTTATTACAGGAGTGGATCCGTATCCTAATTTTGTTCTTCCTCATTTAGCCTTGTTTTGACTCGAGCCATGCGAACAGCTCTTTCAACACTTAGACGGCTCATTGTAATGTCGGAAAATTCCTTATGCAGCGAAACCTGCAAAATTTCATATACCGGTTCTTTTAGTCTGGCCAGAATCAAATTTTTCTTTTGATCTTTTACAAAAATAAAAAATTCCTGTAGTGCTTCCAAACTTGTCGTATCCAGATCATTTGTCAATTCGAGACTTAAAATAATGGTATAGACAGGTTCCCTAGCCGATAATAATATCTGTCTTGCCTGTTGCAAAACCCTTTCCGTATTTGCAAAAAAAAGACCCTGATCAGGACGTAAAATCAATATGCCTGAAACTGGTCTTGCTTCCGGGAAAGTCGTCATACTCACAAAATCGTGGCTTTGTCCCAAACGTCCAAGTTCGGAGAGTGTTGATGAGGAAATTTGTTTTAGCACCATCAAAATACTGATTCCCACAGCAATTAATAAACCTTGCAATACGCCAAGAAAAAGAACAGAAAATATGGAAATAAATGCGATCAATCGATCTTTTTCCCAGGAAAAATATATTTTAAATGAGGCCGGTTTGAGCAAGAAAAGCATTGTATAAATAACAATTCCTGCCAAAACTGCCTGAGGAATCAATTCAATATAAGGAAGTGCCGTTACCAACACCACCAATGAAACCAGCATGGAGAAAATACCTGACATCCGCGTTTTTGCCCCGTATGTTTCATTTGCGGCTGTGGCAGAATAACCGGCACCTACCGGCATACCCTGAAACAATCCGGAGACCACATTTGACATGCCTAATGCGAAAAGATCCCTATTCGGCATAATGGTATCCCCATGCTTTATTGCAAAATTACGAATGGAGCCATAAGATTCCGCATAAAGAATAAATACCATGGCAAACGAAAATTCAAAAAGTGTTTTCCACTCATTCAGTGTCAAAACAGGTATTTTGAATTGCATCATTTCGATACTGATATTACCGATCAATAACACGCCAAGTTCAGAAAGATCCACAAAAATACTGGAAGCAATCCCCAGTAAAATAACAACGATACCGCCGGGAAAATTTTTAATCTTCCCTAAAAGCAAAAGACAAACAATCGTGCAGACAGCAATAACAATGCTCGGATAATGCCAGTTTTTAAACTGTGATATCAGCTCCACAATAAAATAGAACAGGTTGTCATTCTCCGGATAAATATTAACGACTGTTCCGAGCTGCTTAATGATAATGACAATAGCCAAACCAAAAGTAAATCCTCGTAAAACAGGGCGTGCTATAAAATTTGTCACATTCCCCATACGCGTCAAGGCCGCCAATAAAAAAACCACGCCTGTCGCAATAACAAGACCTCCGGCCATAACCAGCTGCATATCAAAATTGTTTCCTGCAATAGATGCTGTTGTCACGGCAAGAACAAGAGCGGCAGACGAAGTCGGAGAAACCAATGCAAAACGACTGGATCCCAATATTCCATAACACAAAAGTCCTGCAAAAAGCGCAATAATGCCAGCCTGAGCAGGCAAATTGCCAATACTGGAATAAGCCAATGCCTGGGGTAACAGTAACCCTGCACTGGAAATACCCGCCACAAAATCAGACCAGTTAAAAATTATGAATTTGTTAGAATAATCACTATATCTAA
>CAZAIY010000228.1:0-2606 GCA_964485295.1 uncultured Oxalobacter sp.
TAAATCAATACTTTTTTCAATCAATTCATAAGTTTTTCTAAAAAAAGTTAAATTTTTATTAAAAGGGTCTGTAATATCATAGTTGTTGTATTCACCCAATCGCATGACTTTTCCTTTGGATTCAGGAAAACGAGATTCAACAATGTCAACTTGATGTTTTTCCATTGTTAAAATTAAATCAGCGTTTTCAACCATTTGTTTCGTCAGGTTTTTTGCACGATGATTGC
Organism: uncultured Oxalobacter sp.; assembly: GCA_964485295.1. Lineage (GTDB taxonomy): Bacteria > Pseudomonadota > Gammaproteobacteria > Burkholderiales > Burkholderiaceae_D > Oxalobacter. The sequence continues at coordinate 228 of CAZAIY010000228.1, forward strand.
TAATATCAATTCCATTTTCTTGCATAACTTGAATGGAAAAGGGATCAGCAGTCCAACCTGTCATTCCCCGTAGTCCTGCAGAGAAAATATTTTTATTAGGTAATCTTTTTTTGAGTAATCCTTCTGCCATAGGGCTTCGACAAATATTGCCAAGACAAAGGACAAGAATATTATTAAGCACAAAAATCCTTGAAAATAATCATTATTAGCAAATATTTTAGAGTAGCTAAAATTTTTTTAGCTACTCTAAAATATTTCGCTATTAGAACAAAATGCTTGGTACAAACATGATTTTATAAAAGAAATGCTTTTTAATTCTTTTTTTGACATAAAAATAATAAAAAAATAAGATAGTCAAATGATTGATGAACTGATTTCCGGAGGAAATGATGCAAGGAGAAAGACGAATTCTTGTTGCTAGTGATTTATCCCAAAGTTCAGTTTTGGCAGAAAACCGAGCAGCTAAGTTATGTCAGCGTTTTGGTGTATCGAGGTTTGAAATATTAAATGTCCAGGACACAAATATCATTGATATGCTAGAGCAAATGATTGGTGGAAATGCTAAAAAAAGTCAGGAAATGGTTATTGAACGGGTAAAAAAAGAATTTGAACCTGTTCGAGAAAGAATAATAAATGAATTTGGTATTGATACTTCTTTAAAGGTTTTATTTGGGCGACCTTCTGCAGAGATTGTTAGATATGCAACGGAAATTCAACCTGATCTGATTGTTGTGGGATCAAAACCACCAGGTATTAATATGAAATTTTTTCTGGGTAATACACCGGATCGATTGCTACACGTTACGCCAGCACCTTTGTTAATTGTCAGACAAGTTCCTGATAAATACTATCAAAATGTATTGATTCCAGTAGATTTTTCTGAAAATTCAATTTATGCGGCAAAAATTGGTGTTGAGCTTTTGGTGAAGGTATCCAAAAAATCGATTTTGCATGCTTATAACATTCCTCATGAAAGTATTATGGGATATGCCAACGTATCTGCTGATCTGATTAGTAATTTTCGTTTTGATGCAAAACAGCAAGCAGAGAATAATATGGCAAAACTTATGGAATTTTTAGGTGCGAATAACCATTTAGAACATATTATTCAATATGGCAGTGTTTTGAAAGTGATAGAGGATTTTGTCAATAAAAATAATCCTGATTTGATTATTATGGGAAAACAAGGACGATCTAATATTGAAAATATGCTACTAGGTAGAATAACCAGAAACACAATTAATGAAACAACTTGTGATATTTTAGTTGTCCCTTTGAAAAAATAGCTTCCAGTCGATAGGTGGCAAGTAGTACATACTTGCCACCTGTTGTTTATCTAGTTTCTAGACCAGGCAATCACATCTTGATTTTGTTCTCCTAATCCAACAATACCTGCGGTTACTTTATCGCCATGTTTTAAAAATATTTGAGGATCTTTTGCCATACCAACTCCAGGAGGAGTTCCTGTAGCAATAACATCTCCCGGCAAAAGGGTCATGAAATGACTAAGATAGCTGACAATTTTGGCAACAGAAAAAATCATGTTTTTCGTGTTTCCTGTTTGCATACGAATACCGTTTACATCAAGGTACATGTCTAGGTTTTGAGGATCTGGAATTTCATCTTTTGTTACTAACCATGGTCCAATTGGACCAAAAGTATCGCAACCTTTTCCTTTATCCCATTGTGTTCCACGTTCAATTTGAAATTCGCGTTCTGAAAGATCATTGGCTACACAATAGCCAGCCACATAATCTAGTGCTTCTTCTTCCGAGATATATTGTGCTTTTTTACCAATAATGACACCTAGCTCAATTTCCCAGTCCGATTTTTTGGACTCTTTGGGAAGAATGATATTGTCGGTTGCACCACATAAACAAGTAACTGCTTTCATAAAGACAATTGGTTCTTTAGGAAGTCGCATTTTAGCTTCTGCAGCATGATCAATATAGTTGATGCCAATAGCAATATATTTTCCAACATGTGCAACAGGAATGCCTAAACGTGGGTTTCCAGCAACCAATGGCAATGATTCATGATCCAATGCTTCAATTTTTGATAAGCTTTCAATAGACAGTTTTTCAGCAGTAAAATCATCAATAATGCCTGACAGATCACGTAATTTTCCATTTTTATCGATTACACCAGGTTTTTCTTTGCCAGGAAGACCATAACGAACCAATTTCATATTTTTTTCCTCTCATGGTTAGGTAGAAAATAAAAGCTACTATAAACCAGAATTTTTTTCTGATAAATCCAAAAGCTTCTTATTTCTGCAGTTTAATATTTTCTTTCTGTTAGGATTTGCTGCCATGTTTTAAGTTTTTTTTCCAAAGGTTGTTTGGAATAGGATGTGGAAGAGGAGGGTAAAATCAAAAT
>CAZAIY010000229.1:0-2587 GCA_964485295.1 uncultured Oxalobacter sp.
TCAAACAGTCTCTCAGGATATTTTAATTGACATACCTTCGAGGGATAAACCCTCTCAAATCGTCTCCAAGGAAGCACCAAAGCCCAAACCGGCAGAAAAAACAGCCGTTGCCAAAGTGGAAAATGAGACGGCAATCAAGCAGGAAAATCCGGAAAAGAAAAAAGAGACAACTGCTTTGGCAGCCGTATCCAAAGATAAAGCGACATCGGATAAGACGAATGTTCAAACGGATGTAAAAAAAGAAGCGAAACCGGCAGCAAAAGAGGATCCAAAAGTTGCAGAAAAAACAAAGATCAAACAGGAAACAAAAGCGACTGCGGATAAAAAAACAGCTGATCCTATCGGACAATTGATTGCCAAACAGGGCGACAAGCAGGAAGCGAAGAAAAAAACGGAAGAATCTGAAAAATTCGTGATTCAGGTTGCGGCCGTTTCAACGCAGGAAAAAGCAAAGGAATTGCAAAACAGGCTTCAAAAGGCAGGATTGAATTCGTATGCGCAAAAAGTCGCCTTGAAAGAAGGAGGTGAACGCATTCGAATACGAATTGGACCACTTTCCGGAAAAAAAGAGGTAAATAATACGTGCGCCAAATTGAGTCAGCTAAAGTTACCCTGCACATTGGTTAATTAGACACGATAGGAAATAAGTTGACATCCTTTGATTATGCATTGCTGTTTATATTGGGGTGTTCAGTCATTGTAGGAACGACTCGAGGTTTTGTCAGGGAGGTCATTTCCCTGATTGGCTGGGTTGTTGCTTTTGTCGTTGCAAATATGTATGGTAAAACGTTAGCTCCCATGCTGCCACTTGTTATACCCGGAGAAACGCTCCGCTTAATCGTTGCCTTTATCGCTTTATTTATTGTTGCGAGAATTGCCATGTTATTGCTGGCCAAGGCAATTGATGCCCTGATTAGTGCGGGAGGTTTGTCCGGTTTAAATCGAAGTTTGGGCTGTTTTTTTGGATTGATTCGCGGTTTATTGATCAGTCTGGTACTGGTTCTTTTATGTGGTTTGACATCCATTCCCCAGCAGCCTTTCTGGAAAAGGGCGATGTTTAGTCCTTATGCTGAACATTTTGCCATCATGGTTTTGCCTTTGTTGCCAGAAAGTATTGCCCGGAATATAAAATACGATTAAGTTGTTTTAGTTAACTCGACAGCTGTTTTTTTAATTAGTCAATACAAGGAATATTCAAAAATGTGCGGTATAGTTGGTATCGTTTCACACTCTCCTGTCAATCAATTAATTTATGATGCCCTGCTTTTGTTGCAGCATCGCGGGCAAGACGCGGCAGGCATAGCGACTTCTGCCAATAACAAATTTGCCATGTATAAGGCAAATGGTCTTGTTCGGGATGTCTTTCGTACACGTAACATGCGGGCGCTTCCCGGCAACGCAGGGATCGGTCATGTCCGTTATCCCACGGAAGGCTCTGCCTTAAATGAAGAAGAGGCGCAGCCTTTTTATGTGAATGCCCCTTTCGGGATGACGTTTGCCCACAATGGCAACCTGACCAATTGTGATCAGCTCAAGGAAGAAATGTTCAAAAATGACCGTCGTCATATTAATACGAATTCGGATTCTGAAGTGCTGCTAAATGTTTTGGCCCATTCCATTGAGGAAACCATGGGCTATTCTCTTGAACCGGATACATTGTTTACTGCCGTTTCTCTCCTTCATAAAAGAGTCCGTGGTGCTTATGCGGCAATTGCCCATATTACCAGTGCAGGTATTCTTGCTTTTCGTGATCCTTACGGAATACGTCCACTTTGTGTGGGCTATTTGGAAACTGAAAAAGGCAGGGAATACATGGTGGCAAGTGAGTCGGTTGCGCTTGAAGGATTGGGTTTCCGTTTTTTACGCGATGTCCTGCCAGGAGAAGCTGTTTTTATCGATAACGACAATAATTTTTACAGCAAGCAGTGTGCAGATGCGCCCAGTTTGAATCCCTGTATTTTTGAATATGTTTATTTGGCAAGGCCTGATTCTCTCATGGATGGTGTTTCCGTTTATGCTTCCCGTCTTAAAATGGGAGAATATCTGGCTGAAAAAATCAAGAAAGAAATCCGTTCCGGTGATATCGATGTTGTCATGCCTATTCCTGATTCATCCCGGCCGGCAGCAATTCAGCTGGCTTTGAAACTGAATGTGGAATATCGTGAAGGGCTGATAAAAAACAGATATATTGGACGTACCTTTATTATGCCGGGACAGGAGGTACGTAAACGTTCGGTAAGACAGAAGTTAAATGCGATTAATTCGGAATTCAAAGGCAAAAATATTCTGCTTGTTGATGACTCCATTGTCAGAGGAACGACCAGTCATGAAATCGTTCAAATGGTTCGGGAAGCCGGTGCGAACAAAGTCTTATTCGCATCAGCAGCGCCACCGGTAAAATATCCCAATGTTTATGGCATTGACATGCCAACACGAAAAGAATTGATCGCTTATGGCAGAACAGATGAGGAAGTGCGTCGGGAAATGACCGCTGATGCCCTGATTTATCAGGATCTGGAATCGCTTAAACAATCCATCAGGGATTTGAATCCTGCCATGAAAAATTTTGAGGCATCCTGTTTTGATG
>CAZAIY010000230.1:0-2578 GCA_964485295.1 uncultured Oxalobacter sp.
TGTCGAGAATATGAATGTCCGTTATTGGCAGGTTCGTTTTAATGGGGCTCGTCGAATTTCTGATCCAAAGAAAGAACAAATGGAAACGGAAAAAATTATTCAATCGTTTCGTCATGATGCCCCCAAAACACTGGTGCGTAGCGGTCATTAAATTTTATTTATCCAGATTCATAGACAAGGAAACGGCTTCGGCAACTTCAATCCCATCAATGGCTGAAGATAAAATACCGCCTGCATAACCGGCACCTTCACCGGCAGGATACAGTCCTTTTAGATTAATGGATTGAAAATCATCAGAATTCCGAGTGATACGAATGGGAGAAGAAGTGCGTGTTTCTGTTCCCGTTAATACGGCATCATGCATGGTAAAACCGGAAATCTTTTGGTTAAAAGCAGCCAAGGCTTCCCGAATGGCGTCAATGGCGTAATCTGGTAGAGCAGAACTTAAATCACAAGGCTTGACTCCCGGACGATAGGAAGGAATGACACTTCCCAATTCGGTAGAAGGTTTTTTTGCCAGAAAGTCACCCACCAGCTGACAGGGAGCGTCATAATTACTGCCACCCAATTCGAAAGCTTTTTCTTCCAGTTGGCGTTGCAGTTTTATTCCGGCTAAAGGATGTCCTGGAAAGTCTTCAGGAGAAATACCGACAACAATGGCGGCATTGGCATTTCGTTCGTTTCTGGAGTACTGACTCATCCCGTTTGTGACCAGTCGACCTGATTCCGATGCGGCAGCGACAACAGTGCCACCTGGACACATACAAAAACTATAGACGGAACGTTTATTTTTACAGTGATGAACCAGTTTATAGTCAGCTGCGCCTAAAATGGCATGACCGGAGTGAGCGCCAAACCGACAGGCATCTATCAGTGACTGTGGATGCTCAATTCTGAATCCAATTGAAAAAGGCTTGGGAACAATATGTATGCCTCGGTCATAAAGCATTTGGAAGGTATCCCGAGCACTATGTCCAATCGCTAAAATGACGTGATTGCTTCTTATGATTTTACCGTCTGAAAGGATAACACCATAAATCTGTTCTTTTTCAATCAGAAAGTCATCAACCCGACTTTCAAAACGAAATTCTCCACCCAAAGTTTCAATAGTCTGTCGCATATTTTCAATAATTTTGACAAGCCGAAAGGTACCAATATGCGGTTTTGCCATGTAAAGAATTTCGGGAGATGCTCCTGCTTTAACGAATTCGGTTAAAACCTTTCTGGAGTAGTGCTTGGGATCGCGTATTTGGGTATAGAGTTTTCCATCGGAGAAAGTGCCTGCACCGCCCTCGCCAAACTGTACATTGGATTCGGTATTTAATTGACGGGTTTTCCAAAAACCAAAGGTATCTTTTGTTCTTTCCCTGACAGTTTTTCCTCTCTCCAGTATCAAAGGATTAAAACCATTTTGTGCCAGTATTAATGCCGCAAAAAGACCACAGGGGCCACATCCAATCACAATAGGACGGGATGTAACAGAAGGGTTTCTTTTTGCAACCGGATGGTAGGTCATGTCAGGTGCTTTTCTGACATGTTTTTTATCTTTTACGTTGGCTAGAACAATCGATTCATTTTTAACTTCTGCATCAATCGTATAGGAAAAGACGATGGCAGTTTTTTTTCGGGCATCATGACTGCGACGAAAAATGGAATAGGATAAAAGCTGTTTTTCAGTGATATTTAAGCGATGATAAATAGCAGTTTTTAAATCTTTCTCATCGTGATCAATTGGAAGACGAATTTCAGTCAGTCTTAGCATGTTAAAAAACAAATCAAATAAGGCTATTGAAAAAATACATCATCAATATTTTATGATGACATATTTCTGTTTGGTTTGTCTGCTGTTTTAAAACAGTTCATGCAATGAAAAAGAGAGATTTTCAGTAACACCTTATTTTATGGATTAAATTTTGGGATAAGAAAAGTTATTAATAAGACATGAAACAGTTTTAGATATGAGGTGTCATATCAAGTCCGTTGATAAAGAACTTATGATTGCGAATGTTTTCAGTATTGTGGGTACCGATCCCATTGGAGGAGTTGGTATTCTTGCAGACCTTAAAACTTTCTCAGCTATGGAAACCTATGGGATGGAAACGATTACAGCTGTTGTTGCTCAAAACACATCAGGTGTTCGTGCATTTCAAACACTTGATCCCAAATTTGTTGCGGATCAAATTGATGCCGTGTTTGATGATGTGAGAGTGGATGTGGTCAAAATTGGTATGGTCGCAACAGCGGATATTGCAAAAGCAATAGCAGATTTATTGGCATTAGGGGTAGTGGGTTCTTTTAAAAGGAGGGTGCTTATCAGGGAAAAATATTTTGGATATTTTGCATGGAAAAGATGAAACTATTGAAATTAATGGACCCAGAATCCATACCCATAATCTTCATGAAACAGGTTGTACGCTTTTTGTTGCATTATCAGCCTTGATAACCCGTTTTGATTTATCAGAAGGATAAAAGCATGCCAGAACTTATTTAACTGAAGCACTTATTCGTTCTCAGAAATTAACTGTTGGAAAAGGAAAAGTCCCTGTTTATTATTTTCATGCTGTATGGAATACTAAAT
>CAZAIY010000231.1:0-2570 GCA_964485295.1 uncultured Oxalobacter sp.
ACAAAATCCGAGCCATGTTACATGACAAGGCGCAAGAAGATCATGTTCTTATGCCCGATTCTCTGCTTGATGAAGTAACGGCTTTGGTTGAATGGCCTGTCGTATATGAATGTCATTTTGAATCAGAATTTCTTAATGTCCCTCAGGAATGCCTGATTCTAACCATGCAAACCAATCAAAAATATTTTGCATTGACAGACTCTGCCGGCCGCCTTCGTTCGCGCTTTTTGATTGTATCGAACATGGAAACGAATAATCCTCAACGGATTATTAGTGGGAATGAACGTGTTATCCGACCACGTCTTTCCGATGCCCAATTTTTCTTTGAACAGGACAAGAAAAAGAAACTGGAAGACCGCCTGCCTGGTTTAACAAATGTTATTTACCACAACAAATTGGGAACGTTGGCCCAACGCATGGCACGGGTGCGTATTCTCTCAGTCTCCATTGCAGAAATGCTGGGTATTGATACAGCATTAGTGGAACGTGCAGCATTACTTGCAAAAGCGGATTTACTAACAGAAATGGTAGGTGAATTCCCTGAACTACAAGGTATTATGGGAACCTATTATGCCAGACATGATGGTGAACCAGAAGAAGTTGCATTAGCCTCAACTGAACATTATCTTCCTCGTTTCGCAGGAGATGTCTTGCCCAGTACGCCAACAGGAACTGTTGTCGCATTAGCCGACAAATTGGAAGCCCTTGCAGGTATCTGGGGAATTGGTCTTCAGCCAACAGGAGATCGGGATCCTTTTGCATTACGCAGACATTCCCTTGGAATTTTACGTATCCTAATTGAAAAAAAATTACCTCTTTCCTTACGGAATCTTTTATCAAAAGCCGTTGGCATTCTCGCTGCCAATGCCAGCTTTAAAGATCCAACAGCCGGATTAATACCTTTTATTATGGATCGTCTCAGAGGTCTTTTAAGAGATAGAGGACATACACAGGATACTATTGAAGCCGTATTGGCTCAAAATCCTGACCGCTTTGATAACATCATAGACCGACTCAATGCCGTCAAAGCATTTGCTGCGCTACCTGAAGCAGAATCTTTAGCCAGTGCCAACAAACGGATTACAAACATCCTGAAAAAATCAAATATCAGGGCAGGAAAAGTTCAAACCAATCTGCTTCAAGAAATACCTGAACAGAAATTGTATACTTCCATGAACTTTATCAAACCTGATGTAGACAATATGTTTATACAGGGAGACTACACCGGTACGTTAAAAGCGCTCGCTCAGTTACGCAATGATGTCGATGCATTCTTTACAAATGTTTTGGTCATGGCAGAAGATCAGAAACTAAGAAACAATCGAATTGCTCTTTTGACAGAACTGCATGCCATGCTAAATCAAGTCGCAGACATATCTAAATTGGCTGCCTAGTTAGGAGCACTGGAAAATGAAACTCATTATCCTGGATCGAGACGGCGTCATTAATCAAGATTCCGACTCCTTCATTAAATCACCTGATGAATGGATTCCCATACCAGGATCATTGGATGCGATTGCCCGTTTATACAGAGCCGGCTACAGAATTGTTGTTGCAACCAATCAATCAGGAATCGGACGAGGATTATTTGATGTAGTCGCTTTAAATGCCATTCATCAAAAATTGCATGCGACTGTGAGAGCTGCCGGTGGAGTGATTGATTCCATTTTTTTCTGTCCTCACACCACCAGCGATAATTGTGATTGTCGCAAACCCCGTCAAGGGATGTTCAATGCAATAGCCGACCGATACGGAGTTTCTCTTGAAGGTGTCCCTTCAGTAGGAGATTCTTTACGAGATTTACAGGCAGGATTTCTTGCCGGATGCAATCCCATTTTAGTTTTGACAGGCAAAGGAACCCAAACAAAAGAAAATGGAGGTTTACCACCTGAAACCATGATTTTTGATGATCTTGCTTCCGTGGTAAATTATTTATTGGAAAAAGAAGAAGAAAAATTGTCTGAAGAAATAGAAAAACCCATAAAATCCTGAATTAACATTTTCTTCAAGTCTATAATAAAAACCTGTAGTCTATTATCTGGAGATATCCTTGGGTTCAAAACTGCTTTTTTTACGTTCCTTATTGTTTGCGGCTGTACTTTATCCCTTTACCATAATATGGGGCTGTGTCTGTTTATTGACGTTTTTCCTGCCCTACAAAATGCGTTATCTTCTGGCAAGTTGTTGGAACAGATCGGTAATTTGGCTCGCCAAAGTTATTTGCGGCATTCAATATGAAATAATCGGACTTGAAAACCTTCCCGAAGAACCTGTTGTCTTTTTGAGCAAGCATCAATCTGCCTGGGAAACCATTTTTCTTCTGTATGCCATGAAAAGGCCTATCGTATTTGTCATGAAAAAAGAGTTATTGCGCATTCCTTTTTTTGGATGGGCATTAGGACTTTTACAAATGATTGCAATTGATCGCACTCATGGTACGAAAGCCTTCAGAAAAGTAATTGAACAGGGAAAAAAACGGATATCAGATGGGTTAGGAATTGTTATTTTCCCGGAAGGGACTCGTACTGCTGTTGGTGAAAAAATCAAATATCGCAATAGCGGAACTCGAC
>CAZAIY010000232.1:0-2555 GCA_964485295.1 uncultured Oxalobacter sp.
AAAATTAAAAAACGATTTTGCCATTGATCAACAGCACCTGTTGTACCGGCGTGCAAAAAACAGCATCATTTTTGCCCCCTATTCATAATAGGGGTTATTGTAATTAATAAAATGACTAGGTCAAATGTTTATTCAGATTATCAAAAAACATTTTGGCCACATCAAATCCGGTCTGATGGGTGATTTCCCTAAAACAGGTAGGGCTTGTCACATTAATCTCTGTTAGCCAGTCTCCGATAATATCGAGTCCTGCCAGAAAAAGGCCTGCCTGTTTTAATTGAGGAGCCAGTGTTTCCGCAATTTCCCTGTCCCGAACAGATAAAGGCTGCGCCACGCCCGTTGCACCTGCCGCCAGATTGCCTCTTAACTCGCCCTGTTGAGGAATACGGGCAAGAGAAAAGGGCACAACATCCCCATTTATCAATAATATTCTTTTATCTCCTGCCGAAATATCCGGGATAAATTTCTGCGCCATAATAGCGCTACGGCCATTCTCGGTCAGCGTTTCAATAACGGATCCCAAATTCATTCCTGTTGAATCAATTCGAAAAACGCCGGATCCTCCCATTCGATCCAGGGGTTTGAAAACGACATCATGATGCGTTGCATAAAATTCCCGAAGGAAAACCGCATCGCTGCTTACCAGTGTCGGCGCAATAAATTGAGGAAACCCGAGAATGGACAGTTTTTCATTATGGTCCCGTAGCGCCCGTGGGCGATTGACAATTCTTGCGCCCTCGATTTCAGCACGTTCCAGCAAATAGGTGGTATGCAGATACTGCATATCAAAAGGCGGATCTTTTCTGACAATGACCGCGTCAAAATCCGTCAAAGAAAACGCCTTCTTTCCGTTTGACTGATACCAGTTCTTGTCTTCACTTCCAGTCAATTCAATCAACTGCACCATGGCCATTGTTTTTCCATTCGCAACGGCCATATCCTGATATTCAAAGGCATGAATCTGATAATGACGTCGTTTGGCCTCAGCCATCATGGCAAACGTCGAATCTTTCCATACCTTGAAATCATCCAGCGGATCCGCTAAAAATGCAATTTTCATAAAACCTTAAATGCCTTCCATTTCGGGATCCGTGCGTTCCAGTTCAATTGCAGCTGCCAGTAATGCCAGACGGGCAATCACGCCATACATGTAGAATCGATTCGGAATGGCCGTACCCGGTTCTGCTGTTTTATCCGGCAGTGCATGAGGTTGGGAAAACGCCAAAGGAACAAAATGGGCTCCCGGCGCATTCAGGTTCTCCATATCGCTTCGATTTTCATGAACGCGATAAAATCCGCCGACCACATATCGATCAATCATATAGACAACCGGTTCTGCAACGGCATTATCAATCCGTTCATAAGAATAAACGCCTTCCTGGATGATAACGTCGTTAACTTCCAGACCTTCCTTGACAACAGCCATTTTATTGCGCTGCTTGCGGTTGAGTCCCATAACTTCGCTCGCATCGGTTACCGTCATAATACCCATTCCGTAGGTTCCGGCATCCGCCTTGACGATGACAAACGGTTTTTCCTTGATACCGTATTCCTTGTATTTTCGGCGAACCTTGGTCAAGACGGTATTCACATTTGCCGCCAGACATTCCTCACCTTCCCTGGCAGCGAAATTGATTTCCCCGCAATGCGTAAAAAAGGAATTGATAATCCATGGATCGACGCCGATCACTTTCGAAAAACGTCTGACAACATCATCATAGGCGGCAAAATGATTGCTTTTGCGACGAATCGTCCACCCGGCATGCAAAGGTGGCAAAAGGGTCTGCTCATAAACCTGGTTTAAAATTTTCGGGCTTCCCGAACTCAAATCATTATTCAATAAAATCGTACAGGGATTAAAGTCACGCAATCCGACACGACGGCCATTAAGAATCCGTATTAAAGGCTCAATGACATGAACGGAGCCATCCGGCAAGGTCAATTCCGTCGGACCGGTTACCGCATCGGAAATCGAACCCAGTCGCACATTCAATCCTGCCATCTGCAAAAGTTTTATCAAACGCGACAGATTTTCCAGATAGAAAACATTGCGTGTATGATTTTCCGGCACCAAAAGCAGATTTTTTGCATTGGGACAGTATTTCTCAATCGCCGCCATGGTGGCCTGAACAGCCAAGGGTATCATTTCCGCCGAAAGATTGTTAAAACCGCCCGGAAATAAATTTGTATCAACAGGCGCCAATTTGACCCCGGCATTTCTCAGATCGACAGAACAATAAAATGGGGGCGTATGATCTTGCCATTCCAATCGAAACCATCTCTCTATAGCAGGAGTTGAATCAATAATTTTCTTTTCAAGCTCCAAAAGAGGGCCATTCAAAGCAGTATTTAAATACGGATCCATATTATCTTCTCCCGAGGCAGGGGTTTATATACAAATTGATTGTTATTTTATATGAAACCATTTTTTTGTTTTATCAAGCAGGATTTTTCATTATTGAACCACATTTACAAAAACAGGGTTCAATCCATCTTAAAAAAATCCGGTTTTAACTTTCCGATCAAGGATATCTCGACCTGTCTGGCCGGGATGA
>CAZAIY010000233.1:0-2554 GCA_964485295.1 uncultured Oxalobacter sp.
TCAATACTCAATGCTTCTGGCATATAACAAGAAAGGACATCGAGTTCAGCTTTTTCTTTTTCAACAAGATCCTGACGTCCACCGGCCTCAAACTGGGAAATAGAATCCCGGCGTTGTTTTATCATTTTTTCAATAATGCCGAGAATATCCGTATCGGTTAGCTCTTTTCGTTCATCAACTTCTTTTTGTTTCATTGCGGCTGTTAGCATACGAATTGTGCCTAATTTCGCACTATCTTTAGCACGCATAGCATTTTTCATATCCTCGATAATTTGTTCTTTTAGGCTCATTTCTGATTCCTCTCCAGCGTTTATGAAACACAAAAACCCGCTACGGAACTGGAAGCGGGTCTAAATCAGTTTGCCCAATTGCTGACTACGAATTCGCTTGTAATGCCGTTTAACGGCTGCTGCATGTTTTCTTTTACGCTCAGCCGTTGGCTTTTCGTAAAACTCACGTGCACGTAATTCTGTCAAAAGACCAGTTTTTTCAATAGTACGTTTGAAGCGCCGCATGGCTACTTCAAATGGTTCATTTTCTTTTATGCGAATAGTTGTCATGAATAATTAGGTGAATCAAATTTACTAAAAAGACTTGTATGCTAACAAATAATTTTACTTATTGGAAGAACTTTTTTTAAAAAATTTCCAAAAAGATTCATTTTAAAAAGCCTGTTGGTTTACTCTTCCATTAATGCACGGGCATGCGCTGCCGAACCGGTTGCAAGTCCCTCAAGACTATACCCGCCTTCCAAAATAGAAACCAGTTTCCCTTCACAAAACTCATCAGCAATTTTTACAAGTTCCTTTGTGATCCAATAAAAATCATCATCTGTAAAATTCAATCCCCCTAAAGGATCTTTCTGATGCGAATCGAATCCGGCGGAAACAATTAACAAATTTGGTTTGAAGCGACGTACAGCAGGAAGCATTTCCGTTTCCATTCTTGAACGGAACGTTGCCGAATTACATCCCCGAGATAAAAGAACATTCACCACATTATTGTCAATTCCCGTTTCATATCGTGCTCCAGTTCCCGGATAGAACGGAGACTGATGACAGGAACCATAAAAAATGTTGGATTTGTAATAGAATGCATCCTGCGTTCCATTGCCATGATGAACATCAAAATCCACAATAGCCACTTTGGGAACCTTATGCGTATCTGCCGCATAAGCAGCTGCAATTGCAGCCTGGTTAAAAACACTAAAACCCATAGCACGATCGGGTTCTGCATGATGCCCGCATGGACGGGTAATACAAAAAACCCGCTTGGCTTCTTTTTTCATCACATCATCAACACCAGCACAAGCCGCACCGACACAAGCCATCAGCGCATTCCAGGAACCTGGCGACATCACTGTATCTCCACCATCCAACGGAACATAACCTGACTTTGGACGAACCCGTTCAATTCTCTTGACGAATTCTTCAGTATGTACCAAAAGCAATTGTTCGCGTGTTCCCAGTGGGGCATCTTTCCACGGAATCCCCTTAAATTCCTCAGCACGTAATGCACGACGCACAGCAGTTAATCTTTCGGGACACTCCGGATGACTTGGCCCAGGACGATGTTCAAGACAATAATCTGATGTATAAAATTGAAGTGTATTCATGAATTATTTTATTGATAATAAAAAACAGGCTACCACCAACCCGACAAAAAAAATAAATATACGTTATTGATTTTACATTATTAAAGTAGACTTTGTTAAAAACTGAAACACATGATTTTTAACAAAACATCCTTTCATTGATAACCAACAAGGAATTGGGTATCAAATACCATAAAAAATTTTAATCACTATATTTAATTACTATAATTACTTGAGACAAAATCCCAATTTACAACATTCCAGAATGCTTCAATAAACTTGGCACGAGCATTACGATAATCAATATAGTAGGCATGCTCCCATACATCACAGGTCATCAGGGGCTTGTCCGAACCTGTTAAAGGTGTTGATGCATTTGAAGTGTTGACAATATCCAAAGACCCGTCAGCTTTTCTTACCAGCCAGGTCCAACCAGAACCAAAATTACCTACACAATTTTTTGTAAACGCTTCTTTAAAACGATCAAACGATTGCCATTTTGCATTGATAGCATCTGCCAACGCTCCGGTTGGTACACCACCACCATTAGGCTTCATGCACTGCCAAAAAAAAGTATGATTCCATACCTGTGCAGCATTGTTAAATATTCCACCTGAAGATTTTTTAACAATATTTTCGAGTGTTTCATTTTCAAACTCTGTATTTTTAATCTGATTATTCAGATTCGTCACATAAGCCTGGTGATGTTTTCCATAATGAAATTCCAATGTCTCCTTGGAAATATAAGGTTCCAATGCATTTAAAGAATACGGAAGTGGTGGCAATTTATGTTCCATAATTTTTCCTTTCCTTAAAGAAATGTATCATTTTATTCATTATAAGAAAAAATATAATTTGACGCAGAGAAGATCAAAACGACAGCTATTTTCTTAGCTCTTCATCTGAATTATCAAAATATCTTGATTATAAAAATATAATAGCGAACTATACACGGTTCCC
>CAZAIY010000234.1:0-2534 GCA_964485295.1 uncultured Oxalobacter sp.
TGCATGCGCTTCAATTTTTTCCTGTAAAACTCTTCGGTTTTCTTCCAGTTCAGGGTGGCTGTCCTGCAGCACGATCAATTGATCCTGCTGAAAATGGAGTTGTTCTTCCTTTTCCTTGAGTGCTTCCTGCAAAGCATAAAAAGCCTGATCATCAGGCACGGCCAGAGCATTTTTTTCCTGTAACAGCCTTTCCTGTCGTACAGTCATATCAGCCAAAACCGTTGCCACATTCTGATGGTTGGCTGAAGCAAGTGCGATTTGCTGTCTTAACTGCAAAACCTGATCATGCAAATTTTGGCATGTCAATTGTGCCTGTCTCCAGACATCTTCCATTTCCGGCAGGGTTTCATTTAACTGGCTGACAATCTGATCGGCCTTTTCACAGGCCAAAACCACTTCCGCCAGTTGCCCGACAGCTTCACTGTGTTCTGTTAAATACGTTTTTTCCTGGTTTTGCCACTTTTCATGCTGCCGGATAAAGGAGTTGATCTGGGATTGCAAACGCTGACGGGAATCCATGACATAACGAATTTCCGCTTCAACACTGCCTATATTGGCATTGGTCTGATAGAGTTTTCCCTGTGCAGAATGCAATTCATCACCTGCCCGATGAAACTCCTGTCGCAGAGCTTCCAAAATGCCATCCTTTTTAACCAGATCGGCATGCATTTCTTCCAATGTCGTTTTTGCTTTTTCTGTCTCAATCGTCAAACGGGCATGTTCTTCTTGTGCTGTTTGTTTTTCAAGCAACCAGAGCAATTTCTGCTTTTCATCCTGCTCCTTTTGCAGGGCATGGTATTTTTCAGCAACGATTGCCTGTTCCTTCAATTTGTCAAGACCGGAATGAATCTCCTGCAAAATATCGGCAACACGAATCAAATTCTCTCGTGTATCCTGGAGTCGGTTTTCCGTTTCCCTTCTTCTCTCGCGATACTTGGAAACACCGGCTGCCTCTTCCAGAAAAATACGCAATTCATCAGGTCGCGCCTCAATAATGCGGGCAATCATTCCCTGTCCAATAATGGCATAAGCACGTGGCCCCAAACCCGTTCCCATAAAAATATCCTGAATATCCCGCCGACGAACATTCATGTTATTGATATGGTAGGAGGAATTCCCCTCACGCGTTAATATCCGTCTGACAGCCAATTCCTCATATCGTCCCCATTGTCCAAAAACACGATCCTCATCGTTATCAAAAGCCAGTTCAACAGAGGCCCTGCCGGAAGGTTTTCTTTCAGTCGTCCCATTAAAAATGACATCCCGCATGGATTCCCCACGCAGTTCCGAAGCCCTGGATTCCCCCAATACCCACCGCACGGCATCGATGATATTGGATTTGCCACAGCCGTTGGGGCCAACAACGCCGACCAGTTGTCCTTTGATCTGGATAGTTGTCGGATCAACAAAAGATTTGAATCCTGATAATTTTATGGAAGTCAGTCGCACAATTTAAAAGCAAACAGTTTTGTCACCAAAGGTCTATGATACCATTCCCCCGAAATGACTTTCACAAAAAACCGCAAAACACTTTTGAAATCCATTCGGATAATTTCAAAAAAATGTATCCAAATATTTCCTGCATGCCTCACCTTTTCCAAAAAAAGGTATCATTTTTACTGGGAAACTATTGTATAATCGCAACGTTACTTCGTAGGGGAAGAAATTATGCGTAAATTAAAATACGGACTTATTTCTCTTTTAGTGTTTTTCATGCTAGGGAGTCTGTCCGTACAAGCTGCGCCTAAAAAAATTTCCAGTAGCAAGAAAGTAACGAATGTTGCGAAAAAACAGGTCAAAAGAAAAATAGCGGCCGATTCCCGTGTTCGGGCTACCCGGACAGCTTCCGGCAAAATTGTCGTGGATCGAAGAATTCCGGCAACCAGACAATATGCCTCAAAAAACAAAAGACACAAACTGGCAAGCTATCGCAGAGGATCGGCAAGACTGGCTCCCATTTCATTTCCGAAATATTCCCGTTATTCACGAAGAGCCCCTTACTCTGTTGCCAGACAGGCAGGTCTTGATAAAGTATTTGATCCTTTATCCCTGACTTCGAGTGCAGCCTATATTCTGGATCAATCCTCCCTGAAAGTGCTTTTTAAAAAAAATGCACATATCCCTCTGCCAATGGCTTCCGTCACCAAGCTCATGACGGCTTTGGTTGTTGTTGAATCCATGCAGGATATGAATGAAATAATTGAGGTTACCAAAGAGGATGCCAGTCGCGCACTGGGTTCCCGGCTGAAAGTTGGAACCCAAACAACCCGAGGAAATTTACTGCATCTGGCTTTAATGAGTTCGGAAAATCGGGCAGCGGCAGCGCTTGGCCGCAATTATCCTGGCGGGTATCCCGCTTTTGTTGCCGCGATGAATATTAAAGCCCAGGTACTCGGTATGTCCCATACGCATTATGTGGATACAACGGGTTTGTCCAAGGAAAATGTTGCCAGTGCCCAGGATCTTGCCAAACTGGTTATGGCAGCAGCCCAGCATCCCATTCTGAAGCAGTATTCAACAGATACCGGATACGA
>CAZAIY010000235.1:0-2522 GCA_964485295.1 uncultured Oxalobacter sp.
ACTTCTGCTGAACTGATTGCTGATGTGACAGTACGGGCAATTATGGCTTTTAATGAAAAAAGATTGCCTGGTGGAATTTATCATATGGTGGCATCCGGGGAGACAAGTTGGCATAATCTGGCCTGTTATCTGATTCAAAAAGCACATGAAAAACAGGTGCCAATGAAACTGCTTCCGGAAAGAATTCAGGCCATTGCAACAGAAGAATATCCTCTTCCTGCCCTGCGACCCAAAAATTCCCGTTTAAATAATCTCAAATTGTCCGAAAAACTCAACTTTGTGATGCCTCAATGGTCCGTTCATGTTGATCGCATCATTGATCAGCTGATTCAGAATTGATTTTCAGTCGTATTGTTTTTTCACCCAGTCGAGATAGGCGCCCGAGGTAATATTATTTACCCAGACCTGGTTGTTTAAATACCATTTAACGGTTTTCCTGATTCCGGTATCAAAGGTCTCAGCAGGTTCCCATCCCAGTTCTTTCCGGATCTTGGTTGCGTCAATGGCGTAGCGTCTGTCATGTCCGGGACGATCCGTTACAAAAGTAATCTGATCGCTGTAGGATTTGCTGTCCTGACGCGGTTTCAATTCATCCAATATGGCGCATAAGGTTTTGACGACTTCGATATTGGGTTTTTCATTGAATCCACCAATGTTATAGACTTCACCGATTTTGCCGGTTTCCAAAACGCGTCTAATGGCACTGCAGTGATCCTTGACATAGAGCCAGTCCCTGATTTGCATTCCATCACCATAAACAGGCAATGTTTTACCGGATAAAGCATTATGAATTATTAATGGAATCAGTTTTTCAGGAAACTGGTAGGGCCCGTAATTATTGGAACAATTGGTTGTCAGTACAGGCAATCCGTAAGTGTGATGATAGGCGCGGACCAAATGATCACTGGCTGCTTTACTGGCTGAATAGGGGCTGTTGGGCTCGTAACGGTTGCTTTCTGTAAAGGCAGGATCATCTGGTTTTAGGGATCCGTACACTTCATCAGTTGAAACGTGCAGAAAACGGAATGCATTTTTGGCGGTATCGCTTAAAGTGTCATAGTAATGCCTGGCTGTTTCCAGTAAACGGAAAGTTCCAACAATATTGGTCTGGATAAAATCATCCGGACCATGAATGGAGCGGTCGACATGGCTTTCCGCCGCAAAATGGATAATGGCTCGTACCTGATGTTTTTGCAGAAGTTGAGAAACCAGTTCCGTATTCCCGATATCTCCGGCTACGAAAATGTGGCGCGGATTTTCCGCTAAGGTATCCAGATTTTCCAAATTGCCGGCGTAAGTCAATTTATCCAGATTAATAACAGGTTCGTTACATTGGTTTATCCAATCCAGAACAAAATTGGAGCCGATAAATCCCGCTCCTCCAGTCACCAGTATTGTCATGTTTTTAAAAGGTTGAAAAGTTGATAAAAATTATTTCCTGTCGATCGGCTTAATCGAAATGTTCCGCTTCACTGAACAAAAGGCCTTTTTTATCTTTATCGGAAAGAAGCGGTGCCGTTATGTTTTTCCAGTCGATTGAAAGAGTCGGATCATTCCAGATAATGCAACGTTCAGATGCGGGGGCATAATAGTTTGTTGTTTTATAAAGGAATTCTGCAGTTTCGCTTAAGGTGATAAATCCATGTGCAAATCCTTCCGGTATCCAGACCTGCCGTTTGTTTTCAGCAGATAGCAAAATGCCAACCCATTTTCCGAAAGTCGGAGAGTTTTTTCGAATATCGACAGCAACGTCAAAAACCTCTCCTTGAATGACACGAACCAGTTTCCCCTGTGCAAAAGGTGGCACTTGATAATGAAGCCCCCTTAAAACATGCATGGAGGATCTGGAATGGTTATCCTGAACGAACTCAACCGTTTTACCGATGGCGTCCTGAAACTGTTTTTGATTGAAACTTTCAAAGAAAAAACCTCGGTCATCACCAAATACGGTAGGTTCAATCACTTTTACCTCGGAAATGGTTGTGTCGATAATCTTCATATTGGTTTTGATTTAATTGGATAATCTCAAAATACTTCGGAAAAACGCATGCAAAAATGTATCATAAATCGATACGGTTTTTTTAAATCTTATATATTAAGATGGGGAATGTATACATTTTTAATGTATAAAAATTTTTTAAAATAAGTAAAAATAATGCTTTTTAATAAAAAAAGACAAAAATTAAATAAAATTAAGTAAATTTAAATGAATTTTTAAAAGAAGGGAGGCTTAAAAGACCGTTTTTTCCGTCCAATTTTTTATTTGCCTATCAAAATACTTCGGTTTTACTCCTTTGAGTTATCCGTTCTTTAAAAATCGTAACGTATAGGCATATGATTTGTTAATCGGGGAAGGATAAAATATCTGGATAATTTAAGTATACGGATTTTACAAGTTTCATATGATGAAAGCCATTACGACATCTATATTTGAGTTGTTTAAAGTTGGTCCGGGACCATCCAGTTCCCATACGATTGGACCTATGCTGGCAGCACTGGATTTTCGTGCCGAATTGGAAAAA
>CAZAIY010000236.1:0-2521 GCA_964485295.1 uncultured Oxalobacter sp.
ACAATGATCGTACTACTAAATCTAGAAGCGGTCTCCGCCCCGTCAGAATGGCGTTTTTTTACGCCTGTTGTCAGGCATATTCTTTACGATGGGAAGGATGAGAGGCCAATATATCTGAATAAGGTTCGCTGTCTCTTAGCGGTAGTTGAGGCTTTCCTGCGCTCACAAGTGTGGGATACTACTAAACTAAGAGAGTATTTTATGACCAGTCTCACTATTGATCCGTCCGAAATCCGTTGTATCGACGGCTTATATTCTTTTAATGATTTACATAAAGCGTCTGGACTTTAAAATTGCCACAAATCAAACTATTTTCCAGTAAAAATACTTTGATGGAAAAGGTTTTTTGTTGAACTTAAGAACAGGGCATTTTTAAGTTTTTGAGAAGATTTTTTCCATATCCGCTTTTGTTAAAGCAGTTGTTTTGATTTCCAGTAGTTTTTTACGACTGGTAAAACCATGTGTGATTTGAACATGGCTTTTAGGAATGTCACATTGATCTGCAATAAAACGAATTAATGCTTCATTGGCTTTTCCATCAACAGGAGGGGCTTGTAAACGAGTACGCAAAGCATCATTAACACGGGTCTGCCAACCTTTACCTGTTGCACACAATTCTAAAAGGATGTCTTCATCCAGACGAAGGGTTGTTTGTATTTTGGTTGTTTTTTTTTGCGGACCACGTAACCTGCGAAATGCATTTTGCAAATCAGAAGGAAGTTCTGAAAAAGATAGAGCCTTTTCAAAGTCTTCTTAGGTCCATTCCGGATTTTCATCATCAATCATTTCCGGATTCGGTTTTTTGTCTCTCTTTTTCATATTAAACTATAACGCTTCAAGCAAAATTTCAGGATGTTTCTCGGCAATGCGTATTAATGTTTTTGCTGCACCTGAAGGGTTGCGTCTGCCCTGCTCCTACGCCTGCAAAGTACGAACAGATACCCCCATTAAAGTTGCAAAATCAGATTGCGACATATTGATGTTATTTCGAGCTCTTGTAATATCAGAAACTGCAACCTTATTTGTTCTGGCAACCATTCCTGCTTTCATTTGTTTAACTGATTCCAAAAGATCACTACAGAATTCTTTCATTTCATTGTCCATCGACAACTCCCTTCGGTTCTCTCAAAAATTAGGTTGGGGTTAAGGTCAGTTTCAGACCAAGAGCTTTGATAACTTTTTTGATGGTATCAAAGTGAGGATTGCCATCACTAGACAACGATTTGTAAAGACTGGCACGAGTAACACCTGCTTTACGGGCAATTTCCGTCATGCCACGAGCACGAGCGACTATCCCAAGAGCGTGAATAAAATCAGATGTATCTCCGATTTCTGCTACCTCTTGGAGGAAACCAGCAATATCTTCTTTTGTTTCAAGATGTTCTGCAATATCAAAAGGGTTTGTTTTGAGAGACATGATTTAATCCTTCAATTCATCAAGCATTGCTCTGGCAGTTTTGAAATCCCGTTCCTGACTGGATTTATTGCCGCCCTTCAACAAAAAGACAATCTTTTGGTTTCATATTGTGTAATACACTCTAATTCCACCACCAAATGTAAAGCGTAATTCTTCAATATCTCCAAAAAATTTATAGTTATTGAAATGAGCGTTTTCAGCATTAGCCAAACGGGCAAGAATCCTCCTTTTGGTTGTCGGATCCTTTATGCTTTTAATCCATTTATCAAAAATTTTAGTGGATTCCAATATATATTTCATTTGCTTATTGTATCTTGCAGAATACACATCGTCAAACAACCCCCATTGACCAACCGCAAAGAATGGAGATGAAGGAGTAATGTGATGTACGGATTAGGCTGGGATGTTGAGCGACATACCAAGAGCACGAGTAACCTTGAGAATGGTACCGAAGCTAGGATTTCCTTTACCGGAAAGTGCTTTGTAAAGGCTTTCTCTACCAACTCCAGTATCTCTTGCAAGCTGGCTCATGCCTTTTGCACGAGCAATAACACCGAGTGCTTTTGCAATAAAGGCAGGGTCGTCTCCTGCTTCCCTAATGCACGCATCAAGATACAACTGCATGTCTTCGTCTGTCTTGAGATGCTCAGCAGAATCCCATTTTTTAAGTCTGATTTTTCTGTTCATGAATTACCCCCAGTTGTCGCGCCAGCATGAGCGCTGTTTTTATGTCTTTTTGCTGGGTCGATTTATTACCACCAGCAAGCAATATGTAAATCCTTCTGCCAGATTGCTTGAAGTAAACACGATATCCGGCACCGGAATGAATGCGCATCTGTATTCAGCGTTTTGCCTCTTTATCACGGAGAGAAGCAAACCAATCGTCAAAAACATCTGTTGTCAGAATCGTATTCATATTCCATATTGTATCCTATTTTATACACGCATCAAACAACCCCCATTGATCAACCGCAAAACCGTATACAATGATCGTACTTCTAAATCTTGATGGGGTCTCCGCGCCGTCAGAATGGCGGTTTTTTTTCGCCTGTTGTCAGCCATATTCTTTACGATGGTAAGGATGAGAGGCCATTATATCTGAAT
>CAZAIY010000237.1:0-2514 GCA_964485295.1 uncultured Oxalobacter sp.
AAAAGGCCGGGCCTGTGCCCGGCCTTGTGGCTACCTATCCGTTACCCGTTAAAATTCCTCCCAATCCTCATTGTCGTTACCAGAAGAAGTCACTGGTGCAGCCGGTTTTGCTGCTGCCGGTGCGGGTGCTCTTAACTGTCTTGCTGGAGCGGCAACCGGTGCCGGACGTCTGGCAACCTGTTTTTGAGGAACGGCAACACCCGCCATGGCATTACCCAGATTGAAGTGGGAAACCACCTCAACCAGAACTCTTGCCTGATCCTGCAGACTTTCTGAAGCAGCAGCAGCCTGTTCAACCAATGCCGCATTTTGCTGGGAAACGGAATCCATTTCGGTAACAGCCTGATTGACCTGTTCAATACCCTGAATCTGCTCTTGTGTTGCCATGGCGATTTCATTACTGATATCGTTTACGCGACGGATACTTTCACCAATTTCAGCCATGGTTTCACTGGATTGCTGAACCAGTTCACTACCTGTACGTGTTTTTGCAACGGAATCATCAATGAGATCCTTGATTTCTCTTGCTGCTGTCGCACTGCGTTGAGCCAGGCTTCTGACCTCGGTTGCCACCACAGCAAAACCGCGACCCTGTTCACCTGCACGGGCAGCCTCAACTGCGGCATTCAATGCAAGAATATTGGTTTGGAAAGCAATACCATCAATCACACTGATAATATCTTCAATCTTGTTGGCAGATGCATCAATTGCTGTCATGGTTTCTGCCACACGGGCTGCAGCTTCCTCACCTTTTTGAGCCACTTCAGCTGCCTGTGTGGACAATTGATTTGCCTGTCTTGCGTTGTCACCGTTCTGACGGACAGTGGAAGTAATTTCTTCCATACTGGAAGCGGTTTCTTCCAGCGAGCTGGCCTGTTCTTCCGTTCTGGAAGACAGATCCTGTGTACCGGAAGCAATTTCCGATGCCGCAGTCATAATGGTATCGGCACTTTGACGAATCTGGGATACCGAACTGAACAGGGTTCCCACCATGTCTTTCATGGCATTCATCAACTGTCCAATCTCATCGTTTGATTTCACTTCAATTTTTGCTGTCAAATCACCTGTTGAAATTGCTTCGGCAACATGAACCGCTTCATTAAGCGGACGGGTAATGCCGGCAGTCAGGCGGAAAGCAATAACCATTGCCGCAATCACTGCAATGACGGTCAGACTACTCATGACCCAAAGACCTTTTTCGTAGGTTGCAATGAGAGCTTCCATGGAATTGCGGGAGTCATTCACCTCATATTCGCGTGCCTTGGCAATCGCAGCGGAATAGTTATCACCCACTTGAATCAGTTCGGTTTTTGCTCTGGCAATAGCTCCTTCAATATCACCGGCTTCGCGTTGCTTGTTCAGCTCGGTAACAAGCGCACGATAGGCGTTTCTTAAACGCATGACATCTGCCCACAGACGCTTCTGTTCGTCATTTTGTGGCAGGGAGGTTACCATTTCGATCCGTTTTTCCACTTCCCTTGTATAGTTTGGCGCTTCAGCCATCCAGCGTTTGTTGGATTCCTGTGTTCGAGATTCCAATGCAGCGGATGTCACAATATTGTATCGTTCTGCAAAGTTACCATACTCCCGCATGGTTCTTTCCTGCCTCAGCGTCACGTCCCGCATTTCCATCACTTCTGAAGCAACCGTTCTGAGCTCAAAAATACCGACACAGGCAACAATAATTGATAGAACAATTACTGCCAAGAACCCAGAAACTAAGCGTGCACCTATTTTCATGTTTTCCCCACTTTCTAATTAACAAATCGGATCACGATAATCCGATTTCCAATACACCTATTCCTTTTGTAAAGTCATATCAGACAGCCCCATATCAGGTGCCGTCATTAATTTTTCAATATCCACCAGAATCAGCATCCGGTTTTCCAATGCCCCAAGTCCAATCAATTTGTCGGTATCCATAACGGTTCCCATTGATGGGGCCGCACGAATCTGTTCAGGCACAAGCGCAATCACATCCGATACGGAATCCACGACAATACCGACGATCCTTTCGCCAATATTCAAAATAATCGTGACTGTCAAACCATCATAGACCGGCTCACCAAGATTGAACTTGATGCGCATATCGATTATGGGAACAATTGCCCCCCTCAGATTGGAAAGACCCAAAATAAAACTGGGCACATTCGCCAGTTTTGTTGTCGGCTCATATTCACGAATTTCCTGAACTTTAAGGATATCTATTCCATATTCCTCGTTACCAAGTTTAAAAGCCAGGTATTCTCTTGGAGCAGATTCAACTGCAGAAGAAGATGCAGTTGTCACTTCAGCATTTGCCGCCATTGTTTTCTTTCAACAAAAAATAAATCAACGCAAAATATTTTTTGCATCCAAATCATAAGAAAAATTTCTTGTATTATAAATCCAAATATTGATTTAAAGAAATATTTTTTGGGGATTTTTATCATTAAAAAAAGCCGGAAATGGCAGGCATCCTTTCTGAATTCTGTTGCAGTATCCGATAATTTCCGTTCATGCTTTCCTTGTGTC
>CAZAIY010000238.1:0-2495 GCA_964485295.1 uncultured Oxalobacter sp.
ATTTCGTGAGGTAATGGCGGTAATACGTGCTTTGGGGTGGGCAGAAAGCAGGCGAAGCAATTCAATACCTGTATAACCCGTTCCTCCTACAATTCCGACCTTAATCATGATAATCCCTTTTGTTTTCAAATGAATGACATTGTAAAACCAGTTTTGGGTTTCTGTTGAAAAAATTATCAAAACGGATTAAAAAAAAGCTGCCAGAATTTCTGACAGCTTTGAAAAAACAAATGTTTTGACAATAGTGTTCTTTGTATAAACGTCCTAACGTTTGGAGAACTGTTTTGCTCTACGTGCTTTGCGCAGACCGACTTTCTTGCGTTCAACTTCACGTGCGTCACGTGTGATGAAACCGGCTTTGGACAGATCCGCTTTCAAAGCATTGTCATAATCAACCAGAGCACGGCTGATACCGTGACGAACAGCACCTGCCTGTCCGGATTCACCTCCGCCCTTTACATTGACCATGATGTCAAAGGTTTCAAGATTGCCCGTCAGTTCCAGGGGCTGACGAATAATCATCAGACCTGTTTTGCGGGAGAAATATTCATCTGCCGGCTTGCCATTGACAAGAATGTTACCCGTGCCACTTTTGAGGAAAACACGAGCAACTGCACTTTTGCGACGGCCGGTTCCATAGTTGTAGTTACCGATCATATCAGCTCCTTAAATCTCAAGTGGCTTTGGTTGCTGGGCAGCATGGGGATGGGTATCGCCACCATATACTTTCAGCTTTTTAATCATGGCATAACCAAGAGGACCTTTTGGCAGCATGCCTTTTACGGCTTTTTCCAAAGCGCGTCCCGGGAAGCGTTTTTGCATTTTTTCAAAGGTGGTTTCATAAATGCCACCTGGGTAACCACTATGGGTATAGTATTTCTTATCAGTTGTTTTTGCGCCAGTCACACGTAATTTACCCGCATTGATCACAATAATGTAATCACCGGTATCCACATGTGGCGTGTATTCAGGCTTGTGCTTGCCACGCAGTCGGCGTGCCACTTCGCTGGCAACACGTCCGAGCACCTTGTCGGTTGCGTCAATCACAAACCACTCGCGCTGAACCTCATGGCTCTTTGCGGAAAAGGTTTTCATGTTTTAATCCTTTAAATTGATATTCGCTCAAATGGGTGGTTCTGCATGTTACTGCCAGCAGACACAGCCTTCTCATATTTTCCCGAGCGTATGGGAAGCATTAAATTATAGGGGGTGCCACCCCATGCCGTCAATCAGGAAATGCATTTGTCATGCTGTCATACAACAAATATTGGCCAAAAGCATGCGCTTGGAGTATCCTTGGTGTCTTCCTTTTTTAGTGTGAAGCATCATGATTCCTTTGGATGTCCTGGGTACTTTTTTTATTGCCAGCGTGATTTTGGCTGTTGCGCCTGGCCCTGATAATATTTTTGTGTTGACACAATCGGCTCTTCGCGGAAAAAAAGCCGGCATTTTGGTTGTGCTGGGACTTTGTACGGGACTTCTGGTTCACACCACCGCGGTTTCACTTGGCGTGGCTGTTGTTTTTCAGACCTCCGCTTTGGCCTTTACGCTTTTAAAAATCGCCGGTGCGGCTTACCTGATCTATCTGGCCTGGGGCGCTTTTCGGGCAGGGGCAACCGAAATTAAGGGCGAAGAGAATTCCCTAACGGATATGCAGCTGTATCGTCGCGGCATTTTCATGAATGTTACCAATCCCAAGGTGACGATTTTCTTTTTGGCATTTCTTCCGCAGTTTGCCGATCCGGCAAGAGGATCGATTTCCATTCAGATGATGATTCTGGGCGGTTTTTTTATTATCTCAACGATTCTGGTTTTTGGGGCGATTGCCTTTGCGGCAGGGGCCATTGGGGAATGGCTAAGACGCTCGGATAAAGTGCAGAAAATTATGAACAGGGTAACCGGTGTTATCTTCCTTGCCCTGGCAGCCAAACTGCTTTTGGCGGAAAGATAGGGCGTTTTTCAGTGGGTATGTCCGTGCAGACTGTGGGTGATCAGATAGATAATGATGATGCCTGCCGCAATTAAAAGTACCTGTGGAATGCTTTCCTTTAAAGTGGCTTTTCGCTGCATTTGCGGAATCAGGTCACTTACCGCAATATAAATGAATCCGGCAGAAGCAAGAGACAAAACATAGGGAATGAGGTTTTGTGCCCTATCCAGGGTGAAATAGCCGACTACACCCCCCAAGACGGACAGTAAACTGCAAAGCAGGTTGTAGACATAGGCTCTTGCCCGGGAAAATCCGGCATTGAGTAAAACAATAAAGTCTCCGACTTCCTGCGGGATTTCATGTGCAAAAACCGCCATGCTGGTGACAATGCCCAAATGGATATCGACCATAAAAGCGGCAGCAATTATGACACCATCCGTAAAATTATGAAAACCATCTCCTACCAGAATCATCCAGCCGGTTGATCCGGCCTGCCGGCTGTCGTGACCGGGTTCATGATCATGACCATCGTGTTCGTGATGATGGGAGTGGCGAATGATGGAAC
>CAZAIY010000239.1:0-2493 GCA_964485295.1 uncultured Oxalobacter sp.
CAAAACAAATTTCTATCATTTCATAAATTTTTGCAAAAATCCGGCTGAAACCCGCATGAATAAACATCTCAATATTTTAGGTATAGGCTTAGGCATAGATGAAAAATACAACGCAAAAAACCTTTATAAATCAATCAGTTGCAAAAATTACTCCATCAGGTTCTATTCCTCATATAATTGGGCACAAGATCGATGGATTTTTTTTCTCCCTCTAGTTCCATACCTTCACGAATAACATCAGCATACATTACACCCAACTTATTTTGAGCTTTTGCCTATCCTTGCTCCGCTATTTTTTTACCACTATGAAACATCTTTAAGATTTTCTTCTATCATTCTCATGCCAAGCTCAAATCAAGCCGTAGCATCTCCTTCTTTTGCGAATGTTCTGAGCACATCAAGCTTCTTGGAAACACAATCTTTCATTTTTAATTCACCTTAAAAATATTTTCCTAACAAATTAACCCTCCATATACCAAGCTTTTTATCGCACTTTTCTTCTATCGCTGCTTTAGCCAGCTTTTTTGCGACCGGATTAGGAATCTGATCTATATTTTTGGCACTGCCCTCGTAAATGCTGATCATCTGATCTGTATTATCAAAGGCTACCTGATAATGAAAGCTGACCCGAATTTTTTCCTGATGTAATAACATTTAAAACACATAATTTTTAAATTAACCTGGCTGATGATAATTAATTCATGCGACAACTAAAGACGCACTCAGACACAGAAACGAAATAATTGATTTTTTCGACATAAAAATTCGAATATACATTGACAATAGAAAAACCAAGTTGCCTTTTATGAAAGAAAAGACACTTCCTTTCCAACCTTTGAGTCCAATTTTATGAATGTTTGCGTCATCCCATTCAAAAAATTTTCAAACAATCCATACACTGAACAAAAAAACATCTGTCTTATAGACTTTTTGCATTTCCCGTTTCATTCCTAAGTTTTTATTACATAAGCTTTTTTATTTCATTCCACATCTTCTGTGAATAACTTTGTGGATAACTTTGGCTTGACATCGCTTTTAACTAGATTTCATCAAACTTTCCTCAATTTGTAAGGCGAAAAATCAATATAACAATACAAATAAAATCAATGGCTTACAAAATTAATAATTTAAAAATGAAAAAAATTTTTAAAATTTTTTGCTTGACTTTTTTATTCACAGGTGAAACACGCATGAATACTTGCTCTTTCCTCTTTAAACTCCAAATTTTTAAAATGCAACTAATAATATAGTTATAAGTTTAATCTATTCGTATGAAATACTGTTTTTAGCAAACATCTCTTTGAATGTTGATTATGGCAACCATAAACTGTCTTAACTGAATCCATGCAGATAGCTTATCGATTTCAAAAAAATCCTGGTTCACTTCAAATATATCAATATCGAAAAAACCGTTGACAAAAAAAGTCCCCAATTCCTTGTCCTAAAATTGGGGAGCATTTCTTTGAAACACCTATTTAAAAACTGAATTTTTTTGTAATGAAAGGAAATTATCCATTCCCATTAACTCTTAACTAGGGACGATAAATTTTTTCTCCATTTAAACGATAACTCCAAGGAAGACCACTATTTTTCCAGCCATTAAGAAGACGCCAGTTTTTTCTTTCTCCTTCTTTTAGCGTTCCACCTTCAAAACCATCCACAACAACATATACTTTGGTATAGCCTTTACCTTCCAATGCTTTGGCACTAGGTGCTCCACGTTCTCCACCTGAACGACACATTAAAATGACGGGACTGTCTTTTGTCAGATTTCGATCTTTCAAAGCTTTCGCAATTCCCGATTCAAAATCAGGATTTTGCGTCATGTTAAAAATGGATCGTTTGTCGTTCCATTCAAAACGATTAACCAGCATAAAAGGAATATTGATATCAACAACATCCGTAAAACCTGTAAACATGATTTCAACAGGATCTCTTACATCAACAAGCAGTACATTTTTCCCATCCGGCCCCGTTTTCAGGTCATACGTTTCTTTGGCATCCAAATAAAGCCCCCATGAAGTTTGGCGAGCAGGATCCTTAGGCGCATCAGCAGCCAAAGCAGATGTTCCAATGGAAACACTTAACAGTAAAAAAGAAAGAAATTTTTTCAAATCGTTCTCCTTAAAGCTCAAATTCAACAATGAATAAAATTATTATGCTTCCTAAAAAGTCATTACCTTAATGAATAGGGGCACCCTTTCTTTTTACCCGAAGTAAACGTACGTTTTTTGTTTTTAAAACAGCTTTTTTCAAATTTAATATTGCTATTAACCATTAATACAGATTTTGCATTATTCAATCCAATTGTGTTTAAATCCCTCATCAAATCCAGAAAATCCCTTGTTTTTTTACAAAAACAAAGGTATAACATTAAGAGAAATTAATACAGGGGAGCTTGTATTAGCAGGCTGAGAGGAAGTAACTGAACTTTTACCCTATAACCTGATGCGGATAATGCCGCCGTAGGGAGTCATACACAAGTTTTTTTTG
>CAZAIY010000240.1:0-2167 GCA_964485295.1 uncultured Oxalobacter sp.
AGTAAAAGAAGGTTGGGAAAATGCCGGAGAGGAACCGGACTCAACAGGTAGGGACCATCTCGTACCGCATGTACTGGTTGCTTTAAGAGAAGCCAATCGATTGGGAAAAACAGACGAATTCAGGCAATATTGGCCACCGGCACACGAGCCATTCAATTTTCTGTTTGATGAAAATGGACAGAATATTCCTATGCTTTGCCTGTTGCCGGATCATTCTATTTTAGCCAGGATTGGTGCGCCTTATGAGGAAGGAAAAGTTGTTCATATCAAAGGAACACGGATTGAAACACTTCCTGATATAGCGTTTTTTGGTCACTGTCCAAACAAGCGTTATTTTGCTCTTGCCAAAACAGAAGGAATTGTTGTTACGGATGGCTGGCAAGGACAGGAAGTGGCTTTTTGTCCATGGCCAACCGGTATGGAAGATATTCCTGATGGTTTTATGGTTGAACCGCTTAAATCGCGTCCGGATCCCACCAGACTGATGCCTTTTCCAGATGGAAAAAGGATTCTGCTTGTTAGTGAGGATGGAATTTACGTTCTTTCACCAGATGAGGCACATCGTCTGCAGCCGACAAAAGAAGAGCTGGAAAAATATTTTGAATGGTCAAAAAAGGAAGGTCTGGATGAAGCACTTTCTGTAAACGCTTCAATGGAACATGGTACGGTCTCTTCTGATGGCAAATACATTGCAGTTGGCAGCCAGGAAGGAAAGCACCTTGTTTTTGATGCCAATTTGAATTTGGTTGCACAAATCGGTCCCCATAATGAATATCCGCATTATGCGCTTTTTAGCGCTGATAATCAGGTGCTGGCTTTAAATGCCTGTCATTTTTACAATGGCGTTTCGATTGGTGTTCCCGTATCCGTTTTGGATGGGTTAAATACGGATTATTATGAAACCCGGGACGACTTCATTCTGTTGCAAGATGGTGCCAGAGTGCATGCCGGTGTTTCCCGCAATGACGAGTTCATTTTGGGAGATGCCTATGGTTATATGCATGCCTGCAGTCTGACAGGAGAATACCGGTGGCAGCATTTTGTCGGTGCGGCCATTAACGCGATGGATATTTCTGCTGATGGTAAAAAGCTGGTTGTTTCCACTTTTTCCGGTTTCATTTCCCTGATTGATCTGGATGCAGGAAAACAGCAGCCTTATCAGATCGGGAATGGCAATCATTATGAAATTCGTCGCTGGATTTTCTGGAAAAATGAGTCGTTGCCATTAACCTGGTAAGGCCTTTATCAAGCCATGATGCAGCAATGTACAATTGAAATTTTCGAAAAGGACAGTTGGCAGGAGTGCTGTACTGTTTCAATGGATATCCGTCAGGCGGAAACGGAAGCCGTTGTTTCTTTTAACGTGAATGCTTCCCTTGAAAAAGGGGCAACGCCTTCATTGCGCTATTTACCCGAGTCTGGCGAATATCGATTGCCACATTGGCCTTCCTTTTTACTGGATTTGATTCCGCAGGGAGATGGTAGAGCCTATTTAAAGAAAGTATTGGATGTTTCCGACGATTCCTTATCGGATTGGCGGATGCTAAAAGTGGGCGCAATCAATCCCGTTGGACGAATCAGAATCCGTGAAGCGGTCAATGCCTATCATGACAGGATACAGGAGTTGGATGAACAGTGGTTTCATCGCGGTTTTACCATGGATGAAATCCTTTCCCGCCATGATTCTTTTGCGGAATATTTTGATGCACACGGATTTTTTACAGCCGGTGCAACAAGTATCCAGGGTTTAAGTCCCAAGCTGCTTTTAACGCAGGGAAAAGACGGTCTTTGGTATGCCGATGCCAATATACCGGATGAAAAGGCGGCCAAACATTACATCATTAAATTTTCCAGGGCAAGAAATCTTGCTGACTGGACTATTCTTCAGCATGAGGCGCTTTACTTGCGTCTGGCAAAAGAAATGGGGCTTTTTGTTCAGGAATTGCCCAATTGGCAAAATGATGTTCTTTTTATTCCCCGTTTTGACCGTTTGGTTGTAGCGGACAAAGTAATTCGTCATCATCAGGAAAGTTTAACTTCTCTTGCTGAACTGGCCGATCCCAATGTACGGAAAACCCATAACCAGATGTTAAGAACCCTGCGCCAGTTCGTGAGTGATCCGTATCAGGCTACTTTGGAATACATGAAGCGGGATATTATGAATCTG
>CAZAIY010000240.1:2177-2493 GCA_964485295.1 uncultured Oxalobacter sp.
CTGGCTTTGGGGAATATCGATAACAGTCCATACAACGTTTCCATTCAAACGGTAAATGGCCAAACCCGATTGGCTCCGTTATACGATTTCGCTCCTATGTATCTCGATATGGACGAGCTGTCCCGTTCACTTGAATGGACGGATGAAAATGAAACAGAATTGAATAATTGGGCTGATATTTTGCAGTTTCTGCCGTTTTCTCAAAAAGAGAAAGAAAATTTACGTAAGGATTTACGCCATTTTGGCGAACGGATGGGAAGGCTGGAAACAGTCATGGAACAGTTCGGCGTCAGCGAGGATATCATCACCGACCGTT
>CAZAIY010000241.1:0-2468 GCA_964485295.1 uncultured Oxalobacter sp.
GGATTTTCGACAGACAATATCAACAAATTTTTCTGCACCAAGATCAGCACCGAAACCGGCTTCTGTCACAACATAATCTGCCAGTTTTAATGCAGCAGAAGTTGCAATAACCGAATTTGCTCCGGTCGCAATATTTGCAAAAGGTCCGCCATGAATAAATGCGGGATTGTTTTCAAGCGTTTGTACCATATTAGGCTTGATAGCATCTTTTAAAAGCGCGGCCATAGCACCGTGTGCTTTCAAATCACTTGCCAAAATAGGGCGAAGATCCCGTGTATAACCAATGACAATACGACCCAAACGGTCTTTTAGATCTTCCAGTCCGGTTGCCAGACAAAAGATAGCCATCACTTCAGAAGCTACGGCGATATCGAAACCATCAGAGCGTGGGAAACCATTTCCGGGACCACCCAGTCCAACAGTGACATCACGTAATGCACGATCATTCATGTCAAGAACCCGTTTCCATATAATGCGTCGTGCATCAATACCCAGTTCATTTCCGTGATGAATGTGGTTATCGATTAATGCTGCCAGTAAATTGTTTGCAAGAGAAACAGCACTGATATCGCCTGTAAAATGCAGATTGATATCTTCCATAGGAACAACCTGCGCATAACCTCCGCCTGCTGCACCACCTTTCATGCCGAATACAGGCCCCATTGAAGGTTCACGAAGACAAATAATGGCTTTTTTTCCAAGTCTGTTTAAAGCATCGCCCAACCCAATGGAAGTTGTTGTTTTGCCTTCACCTGCTGGTGTAGGATTGATTGCTGTTACCAATATTAACTTGCCATTTGGCTTGTTTTTTAGGGATTCAATGAAGTCCAGTGAGATTTTTGCTTTGTAGAACCCGTATGGTTCCATGTATTCTTCCTCAATATCGAAGCGTTGCGCGACCTGACTGATGCGTAACATTTTTGCTCTTTGGGCAATTGCAATATCTGTTGTCATATCAAAATCCTTCTTTTATGTGGAAGTTACATTAAATTTTAGTTTAAAGTCCATTTTAGATTATCCAAACCGCGATTCGCAACAAAAAAGCGGTTCGTTTTACCAGTAATTTTCTAAATTATAAAAAAATGTTCCCAAGTTCAATGCCGTAAGTCATTTTTATTAAATTTTTGTAGATAAATAATTTTATAAGAGTGGGATGTTATGATGAGAGATACAATATGAATACATTTGGATTGGTTATAAACATTTTTTAATTTTATTAAATAGCTATGCTGGATAATCTAACACAACGATTGGCCAAAGTTGTCAAAACAATGCGTGGAGAGGCACGTCTGACGGAATCCAATACAGCAGAAATGTTAAGGGAAATTCGTTTGGCATTGCTTGAAGCAGATGTGGCGTTACCTGTTGTTCGTGATTTTATTGGTCGTGTACGAGAAAAGGCCATGGGAGAGGAAGTTATTGGTTCTCTCACACCGGGACAGGCACTTGTTGGAGTTGTGCAACAGGAATTAGCAAATATTATGGGTAGTGATCTTGGAAAGGATGCTACAAAATTAAGTTTTGCTACTCAACCGCCTGCAGTTATTCTTTTGGCTGGTTTGCAAGGGGTTGGTAAAACAACAACAGTTGGTAAATTGGCCCGTTATTTAACAACAGAAAACAAGAAAAAAGTTTTAACCGTTTCTACAGACGTTTATCGGCCTGCCGCTATCAAACAACTTGAAACTGTATCGCAACAGGCAGGAGTGGATTTTTATTTATCGGAAAATTCAGGTAAACCCGTTGAAATAGCCAAAGCTGCTTTTGAGCATGCCCGCCGATATTATTATGATGTTTTAATCATTGATACTGCGGGTCGGTTGGGGATTGACGAAGAAATGATGCAGGAAGTTGTTTCTTTGCATGAGGCGGTTTCTCCGATTGAAACGCTTTTTGTTGTGGATGCTATGCTGGGTCAAGATGCTGTTAATGTTGCAAAAGCATTTAGTGAAGCTTTGCCGTTAACAGGAATTATCTTAACCAAGCTGGATGGTGATGCACGTGGTGGTGCTGCTTTATCGGTACGTCATATAACTGGAAAACCAATCAAATTTGTTGGTGTTTCGGAAAAACTGGATGGGATAGAGGTCTTTGATCCTGCCAGAATGGCAAATCGTATTTTGGGTATGGGAGATATTCTGGCTCTTGTGGAAGAAGCCAGAAAAGCTGTAGATCTTCAGGCTGCGCAAGATTTGGAAAAGAAACTCCGAACAGGCGGACGTTTTGATCTGAATGATTTCAAGGCTCAAATAGCCCAAATGCAAAGTATGGGGGGACTCTCCGGTTTTTTAGGAAAGATGCCTGCTCAATTTCAGATGGCAGCACAAAATGCCAATATGGAGCAAGCTAATCGCCAGATTTTGCGTATGGAAGGAATTATTAATTCAATGACGCCAGCTGAGAGAGCCAGACCGGATATTATTAAAGCCTCTAGGAAAAGACGAATTGCGACTGGTGCTGGTGTGCAG
>CAZAIY010000242.1:0-2435 GCA_964485295.1 uncultured Oxalobacter sp.
TGCCGCAGCCAATGGTTTACCTGAGCGTTATCCGGATCGCTGGTCTCATGACACGGGAATCAATATTTCATATCAAGTGGATTTGTTTGGAAAAATTGCAAGAGGCATTGAAGCGGCTACTGCAGATGCCGAAGCTGCCCAGGCCGCCTATGATTTGACACGTATTACCGTTGCAGCTGATACGGCAAAAGCATATGCCGATGCCTGTTCTTCGGCATACCGTGTCGGAATTGCAAAACATTCAGCAAAACTACAGGAAAAATTCCTGGATACAACACGTCAATTAACACGGGCAGGAAGAGGAACTGCCATGGATGTTGCAAGAGCCAGTGCACAGCATGAGGCATTACTTGCTGCAGTTCCGCCATTACAGGCACAACAAAAACTGGCACTGTACCGTTTGGCTGTATTAACAGGGGAATTGCCAAATACCTTGCTAAAAACCGTTGGACAGTGCAAACAACCTCCTCAACTGTCACAACCCATTCCGGTAGGCGATGGAACAACTTTACTTCGCCGTCGCCCTGATATTCGGGCAGCAGAAAGAAAACTGGCCGCTTCCAATGCGCAAATCGGTGTTGCAACAGCCGATCTCTATCCCAGTGTCCAGCTTGGGTTATCAGGCGGAATGGCCAGCCGATTTTCCCAATTTGGCGATACCAACACATATCGTTGGGGAATCGGTCCGTTAATTACATGGACCATACCCAATACAGGAACAGCACGAAGCCGAATAAAACAGGCTGAAGCAGAAAACCAGGCTGCACTGGCCCGATTTGATGCATCCGTATTGAATGCCCTGAAAGAAACTGAAAGTGCTTTGACCACCTATGCCAGAGAACTGGATAGAAATGCTTCTTTAAAAGCCGCCCGGGATCAAAGTGAATTGGCTAATCAACATGCCCATCGGTTATACAAACACGGTCGTATTGATTTTTTATCCACGCTGGATTCCGAACGAACTTTGGCGGTAGATGAAAGTGCTTATGCTGCATCCACAGCCAAACTGGTCAATGATCAAATATCTTTGTTCCTCGCACTGGGTGGAGGATGGGAACAAGAGGTTAAACAGGAAGAAAAACCATAAATTTTCAAATTTTTTATAAAGCATCAATCAAAATACAACAAAAAAATGATTGATGCTTTATTTTAAAATAGGACAGCCAAAACCATATGATTGCTCCATCCATGTACCATAATCATATTAAAAATCAATTACTTTTAAAGTCACTTTTACTTGCTTTACAAAAAATGGAATTAAACTAAATCACCTATCTTCTCTTTTTCCCTTAAATACACTTAAAAAACATCATTTTTCGTATTGACTGTCTGTTAAGAGTGAAGGAAGATACTTAAGTTTTTTTCGAAAAGTGCTCCATTCATCAAGATAAGAAAATCAGGAAACTTTACTTGAATAAAAGGGAAACCATATGCAAAACGATGCCATCGAACAAGTTTATTTTAGTCCTGCAGGTACAACAAAAATGGTTGTCGATGAAATTAGTAAAAACTTTTTTGGACAAAAAAATGAATTTAATTTAATGTGGGATCCGCTCGATGAGGAAACTGTTATCCCTGCCAATACGTTAGCCATTGTTGCCATGCCAGTTTTTTCTGGAAGAATTCCAGATCTTTGTGCTCAAAAACTGCAAAATCTAAAAGGCGATAACACCCCTGCCATTGCCGTTGTGACTTATGGAAACAGAGAATATGAAGATGCTCTTTTGGAATTAAAAGATATTCTGGAAGGAAATGGTTTTGTATTACTGGGTGCCGCAGCAGTTGTTACACAGCATTCCATTTATCCTCAAGTTGGCACCGGCCGACCAGATGCCCAAGATAAAAGAGCCATTACTGCTTTTGCAAGAAAATGCTCACAAAAACTGCGAACTTACCCTGAAAAACCACTTGAACCAATACAAGTAAAAGGAAATTTCCCTTACCGGGAATACAAAATCGTTGCCATTAAGCCGACAGTAAATGACAATTGTACACTTTGTGGTATCTGCGCTTCGGTTTGTCCTGTTGGTGCCATTCCGCCGGATAATCCCAAGACTAAAGATGTCAATTTATGTATTACCTGTACAGCCTGTATTGCTGCCTGCCCGGAAAAAGCGCAAGGATTTCATATGCCTGAATATGAAGAATATGGTGCCAAATTTGCTGCAAGAAACAGTGCCAGAAAAGAGCCTGAATTTTTTGTATGATCCATTATCAGAATCAACTTCAACAGGCCGGGTTTTATAAAACCCGGCCTGTTTTACCATAAAAACCACACCTCGCCTTACTAAAGGAATATAGCGTCAAATCGTTGCCTGCATCAGGATTTTATATTCTTTCAAACATTCCTCATAAGAAGTCAAAGTCGAAGCAACCCTATCGGGAGCGTGGCAAAGTCCCGTATAAAATGAAAGCAAATGCGGTTTAATTGCGTC
>CAZAIY010000243.1:0-2432 GCA_964485295.1 uncultured Oxalobacter sp.
TACCCAATCGGGTCGGGTCGGACAGATTTTCCATCACATGAATCAGCCCCAGAACCGCACCCAAAATACCAATTGTCGGAGCATAACCGCCTGCCGCCTCCCAAATGCGAATGGGCAGTTTCTCCCGGTCTTCATAAACCTGGATTTCCGCTTCCAGAAGACTTCTCAACTTGGAAGGATCAATACTGTCGACAACATGACGAAGTGCTGTGCGTATAAAGGGATCGTCAACCTGGTTGATCTGGTTTTCCAGGGCCAGTGTTCCTTCTCTCCAGGCAATCATGCCCCAGCGGCCGATATCGGACTGTAACTGGGAATAATTATCGGGCGGCGGAAAAAAAACAATCCGGAGCAGCTTGATTCCCCGCCAGAAAACCGAAAAACCGGACTGCAATATCACGGCACCCAAAGTTCCGATAAAAACAATCACAAATGCGGCCGGCTGCAATAGCGAGGTGATATGTCCCCCTTCTATTACCTGCCCGAGGACAACCGCACCGATTCCAAGAATAATACCGACTAAGCTTCCCCAGTCCACATGAGCTCCTTCAACTTGACACGCATACGCGCAATCGCTTGGCTATGCAACTGGCTGACACGGGATTCCGTTACTCCCATGATTGCGCCTATTTCCTTGAGATTCAACTCCTGTTCATAATACAGACCCATCAGCAGTTTTTCCCGCTCGGGCAATGCCTCGATCGCATCGATGACCGCCTGCCGAAAACCGCTTTCCATCAGCATCTGCAATGGATCTTCCGCCATTTCGGTGGTATGGCGATCCAGAAAATGTTCGCTGGATTCAGGATCGAAAAAATCCTCGTAATAGATCAGCTGGTGACCGGCTCCATCAGAAAGCATTTCCTGATAGGCCTGAATGGATAGATTCAACTGCTTTGCCACCTCGGATTCACTGGGCGGTCGTCCCAGATTCTGCTGCAGTACATGAATGGCGTCCTCGATCTTTCGCATGTTCTGCCGCATGCCACGCGGCATCCAGTCGTTACTGCGAAGTTCATCAAGCATGGCTCCCCGTATCCGCTGCATGGCATAGGTTTCAAATTGTGCGCCATGAACTTCCTCGTAGCGATTGGCCGCATCCAAAAGACCAATCATGCCCGCCTGAATAAGATCATCCACCTCCACACTTGGTGGAAGTCTCGCCATCATCATATGCGCCAGCTTTTTTACCAGTGGCGTATGTTTGACAAGAAGTTCGTTTTTATTCGCTTTGCCCTGTATGTTGTACATGTGTCATGCGCCAGCCATTTCATACATATTCTGTGAAGCACCCATATCGGAAAAAGTGCTCGCAATACGTCTGAACGCAAAAGAGGACAGCGCCATCGGAAAGGCATCCACAACCGAACGCCCCAGACTGGCTGCACGATCCATGTGTTCGTCTTTCGGCACATATCCCATGGAATACAACTGGACTCCCAGATACCGGGACGCCGTTTGTGCCATATTTTGAAAAATCGTTTGCGAGCGATTTTCCCCATTTCCTGATACTAGCACACCAAACGAAATACGTCCAAAATGACTGATCATGCGTTTAATCAAAACATAGGCATTCTTGACCGATTTTTCCGTATCTTCCACCAGCAGAATCTGTGAACTGTTTTCCATTGCCGTCAATGGGAAATTGTTTCTTTGTCCCAAACGCGAATCAATCAGAATCACATCGGATTCTTCCGATGCCGACTCAAAAGACGCATCCAGCCAGCTTCTGAAAGAGGCATTTTTTATTTCACTGGCCTGTTCTGCCATGCAGACCAGATTAAATCCCTGCGGCACCTGATAAAAAACATCCTCTATCGTGCGTTCATTGCGAACCACATCAGCCAGTGTTGCACAGGCATGATCCTTTTTCTGGAAATGCCCGACACCGTCTTTCGAACAGGTCGCATCCAGCAGCATGACCGAACTTCCCGAACGTGTCAGGGAAGCGGCCAGATTGAAAAGCACGTGATTTTTCTGTTCCGACGGCGCAGTGGAAGAAAAGGTATAAATCCGTTGCTGGGGAGCGCCGAGCAAACGTCTTAAACCTTCTGCCTGATCGAAATGAAAACTATCCACGCGCGGCTCCCTGTGCATACTCTCTTCTCATGTTCTGCACAGATTGTGCCACCACCATCGGCAATTCACTGTCATCAAACGTATAGGCTTTCGTCTGGCGTTTCAAGCTGAATGCCTGACGGATCAGTTCCTGTGAATTTGCCACCACCAGATCTTCCGGAACACGTTGTCCATTTGCAACATAATACAGCATCAGTTTCTGACGGATGACGACATCCAGAACATTTCCGATCGTGGCGGCCTCATCCACTTTCGTCATGATGCAGCCGGCCAGACCATTTCCCTTGTAGGCACTGGCAACCTCATTTAGGGTTTCTCCTGTTGAGGTGGCAGAAAGACACAGCAGTCTTTTG
>CAZAIY010000244.1:0-2387 GCA_964485295.1 uncultured Oxalobacter sp.
GAGGACAGAATAGTTAAACTGCAAAACCATATAAGCAAATTTTAGTTTTCCTACAGATAAGCACCAACGGAACGTAGCCAATTTCTTAAAATTGTTAAAGAATCCAGGGTGTTGTTCAGCAAGATTTTGTTTTTATAGAGTTTTTTCAAATCTATTGTTTTTGGGGATAAAACAAAACCAGTATTAAAAATGACATCTTGAGGAAAACCTCAATCCAGACAAATTCAAATTGTAGAGGCTTTAGACTTCCCATTAATCGGATCTTCCAGATATCGGTAGACCGTTGCTCTGGATAAATTGAGTTGCTTACTGGAAGTAGGTGGTAATTTAGGAATGATGAATCTCGTAAAACATGAAAAAATTTTACAGGCCCAAGCATTTTCGCTTGTATTCAAAGGGTGACAAATTCCCTAAAGCACGATGAGCCCGTTCTGAATTATAGTACATCAACCACTGCCTACCCAAATTCTCGGCTTAGTTGTACGTAGGTATGGAATCGAAGATATTATCCATGCCTAGTCGTTGAAGATAATGACGTTGTCGTTTTGTAATTTCGCTTAACCAGTACTTCCCTTTTTTGGTGCCATAAATCCGTACCTGTTCCAACTCATCCAATAATTGTGTTAACGATTTTTCTTCAATCAATGGTCCATAAATCTCTTTTTTGATCTGTTTTTCCTGACTCATTTGCTGCAACAGGTACGAAATCAGTGTGACGGATATAAAAGCTATCAGTAATCTGGCATTAACCGTCTCATTCGTATGTCCTCGTGTCGTTGTCATTGCAGCATGACCCTTTAAGGAACCAAAGCATTTTTCAATTCCATCTCTTGCCCGATAAATCGATAAAATCTCCTGCGTATCCAAATCCAGATCACTGATAAATCCAAAAAATCCAAAGTAACGTATCGCCTGATTGATAACATCATGATCCCGTTCCAATGAACACTTGCCTGGTTCTTTTTCCGGCTTTTTAAAATAACGTAATAAGGAACTCTTCTCATTGACATATCCAGACTCCCAGTCCCTGGCATATTGATCGATTTCCTCAAAAAAACTTTTGACTTCCTCACTTAATCGACTGTTCGATAAGTAACTGTATAAATTCAGCTTCGTCTTGTCCGGTAAAGAGATTTCTGTTTTTATGCCAAATAACTCGGTACCCGGTATCTGGTTTTTTGCATCCCAGTATGACGCCATATGCTTTTCTATCGCATCACTGACCATCTTCAAATTGATCTTTGTCGCCACAATGAAATGCGTTTTCGATTGAACCAAATGACGGAAATTGGCATGGCTGCAATACCCTCTGTCCAATACAACCGTTATCTTCTTCCCGATATCCAGATGATCCCAACGCATTACCAAATCAGCTATCGTGCTCACATCAGCTACATTGCCGGCAAACCGTCTGAACATCACCGGCATTTTGGATTGGTGTCCATATAACAAAGCCAAACCAATCTGGGTTTCATATCCGCCATTTTTACTCGGTCCTTTACAGACATCCGTTACCTGACGGGATTGGGATGCAATCTTTGTACTGTCATACGATAAATATTCACTTTCATCCAAACGTAATAGTCGTCTTCTAAAAAGATGATTCAATCTTTCCGTATCCTGACCCATTTGAATACACCATTCGCTTAATCCTGGTGAACTGACAGGCTCATCAACAGGTAAATAGGTTCCTTGCAAAAAACTCTCAAAACGATATAAGGCCTGTGAATTCCTTAAAATCTGAAAGATAGCCAGTGACAATAACATCTTTGCTGATTGACCATAGCAAATACTTAAATCTTCCATCAGACCACATGCCTTTGCTGTCTCCAGCAATAAACAACTGGCACCATAACTTTTATCAAAGTCAAATAATGAAGCTGCTTTTACAACATTTCGTTTTTTATTCTTTTGCCTTTCCTGATAAAGCAAATTAGGAACAAACTGTCCATTGATGACTTTACCGATATATTCTCTTTTCTCGTTTCCTCTTTTTTTATCGGTATCCCAAAAGTAGGTTGGAATAAAAGCATAGACATATTCACCTTGTCTCATGAGTCTTGCCTTCTTTGGTAATCCCACAACCTGATTTCTATCCATACCCACTTTAGACATATTCCCTACCCATTAACACATAATGTAAAAATGAAACAAGACAAAAAAGCAAATGCCATAAATACGTGTATATTATACGTATGTTTCAAAAAAATATCAACACCCAAAAACCAACTTTCTTACAAAAATTCAATAACCTGCAACAAATTCATACGTACAATCCTCCGAGAATTTGGGTTGTAATAAGCCGATCCCCGAATGTAACCGTTCTGATCAAACTCTGTTGATTTTCTCTCATCAGTCGATATCCGTTTTAATTTCATGGAACTGAT
>CAZAIY010000245.1:0-2384 GCA_964485295.1 uncultured Oxalobacter sp.
TTTCCTGCCAACAGATTTTTCCCGTACATAGTCTATTCATTTGCCGACATATCCGGGCAAAACGTACAGAAAAATCATGTCTGCCCGAAAAAAAAGGGTAACTGAAATAAACGGATCAGTTACCCTTTTTTTCCAGAAATTCAAATTCAGTCCTTGAAAGGATGTCTGAGAACCAGTGTCTGTTCCCTATCCGGTCCGGTTGAAACCATATCAACAGGAATACCGACCAGCTCCTCAATCCGACGAACATAAGCCTGGGCATGAGCCGGCAATTGTTCCATGGATTTGGTTCCAATCGTACTTTCCTTCCAGCCGGGCAATTGTTCATATATGGGTTGGCAAAGGGCGGCATCTTCCGCATTGGATGGGAAAATATCAATCACTTTTCCATTGAACCGGTATCCGGTACAAACGTTAATGGTTTCAATGCCATCCAAAACATCGAGCTTCGTTAAACAGATCCCGCTCACACCATTAATCTGGATGGACCGTCTCAGCAATGCCGCATCAAACCAGCCGCAACGCCGCTGGCGCCCCGTAACTGTACCAAATTCCATTCCCACTTCTGACAGGTGTTTTCCGACTCCGGAATCCATTGGCAACTCGGAAGGGAAAGGACCGGCTCCTACACGTGTCGTATAGGCCTTGGTTATCCCTAAAATATAATGCAGCATTCCCGGACCGATTCCGGCTCCGGCAGCTGCATTTCCTGCCACACAATTACTGGAAGTGACATACGGATACGTCCCATGATCCACATCCAGCAAACTGCCCTGTGCGCCTTCAAAAAGCAGATTCGCTCCTGCCTTATGCGCCTGAAATAACGCACTGGAAACATCCGCTGCCAATGGCCTTACACGGGGAACCATTGCCAGGGCATCCTCTTTTGTCTTTTCATAATCAACCGCTTCCTTACCCAAATAGCGGGTTAGGACAAAATTGTGATACTCCATATTTTCGCGGAGTTTTTCCGTGAATCTTTTTTCATTTAAAAGATCGGAAACACGAATGGCTCTTCTTGCAACTTTGTCTTCATAGGCAGGACCAATTCCTTTTCCTGTCGTACCAATCCTGGCTTCTCCCCTGGCATCTTCGCGTGCCAGATCCAAAGCGGAATGATAAGGAAGAATTAATGGACAGGCTTCTGAAATTTTCAGGCGTGAAACCACTTCAACACCAATCTGCTCGAGCTTGTCAATTTCACGCAACAGATCAGGAAGAGACAAAACACAGCCGTTCGCGATATAACAGGCTACACCGGGACGCATAATGCCGGATGGAATCAGTTGCAAAGCCGTTTTCTGGCCATCAATGACCAGGGTATGCCCGGCATTGTGCCCGCCCTGAAAACGGACAACCCCCTGTGCGTGATCGGTTAACCAATCAACAATTTTTCCTTTACCTTCATCACCCCATTGAGTACCAACTACAACTACATTTCTGGCCATGTCTATTCCATTATTTCTCATCTACAAATTTGATTATCCAATCATCGCCACTTGCCACCAGTTCACGATCACACACAAACTCATCGTAACCGGCTCTAATGCCCGGCAAATCGCATATCACCACTTCCCCTGCACTTCTCAATTCCTTGATTTTTCTGCACAATGAAGCATCATCACTCCATGGCGCATGAATGGCGGCACGCTGTTTTGCTGAA
Source organism: uncultured Oxalobacter sp. (assembly GCA_964485295.1). Classification (GTDB taxonomy): domain Bacteria; phylum Pseudomonadota; class Gammaproteobacteria; order Burkholderiales; family Burkholderiaceae_D; genus Oxalobacter. The sequence continues at coordinate 1,664 of CAZAIY010000245.1, forward strand.
GGCAACAGTCGTGCCAGCTCTCTTAAATCCATGGAAAAGCCGGTAGCAGGTCTTGCCCTGCCGAAAGCTTCTCCAACATGATCGTATCTTCCACCCCGTGCCAGTGCATTGGGCAATCCGGGAACAAATGCAGAAAACATGATACCACTATGATAGTAATATCCATTCAAATCAGCCAGATCAATAGTAACACGATCACAATCGGCTGCTTTTGCCAAATATTCTAAGTCATTTAACGCCAGGGTTATACCCGCATTGGCAGGCAGGACCTCTTTGGCCTCCTTCAAAACCTCAATATCACCATACAAATCCGGCAAAGCCAGTAGGCCTTTTCGGGTAGAAGGATGAAATCTGGCGGTTAAGTCATCCAGACTGGGCATATCCTTGATTTCCAGCAAATCAAAAAGTAACGGTGCATTTTTCTTCGCAACCGGATCATTTTCAACCAGGGCTTTCAATAAACCGGCATGGGAAAGATTCAGACTGATATCGGTCATGCCGACACTTCTTAATGAAGCCATTGCCAATGACTGTATTTCAGCATCCGCTTCCAGACCTGCATGCCCGTATATCTCAGCCCCTATCTGAAAGGGTTCTCTTGTGGATTGCAAACCGGAAGGACGTGTATGCAAAACACTTCCTGCATAACACAATCGCGTGATGACATTCCGGTTAATCAAATGGGCGTCAATTCTTGCAACCTGCGTCGTCATATCCGCTC
>CAZAIY010000246.1:0-2381 GCA_964485295.1 uncultured Oxalobacter sp.
CACAAGCACTGACTCTTCTTTATGTCATTATCGTATTAGCCACAACCATCTTTCTTTTTTCTCTGCATTTTTTTCAAGAAACTTTTACTGCCAATTTATTTTTAATGATGGCAGTGACGCTGGGAAGCAGTCTTTTAATAGGAAGTCTTTTGTGGGGCATGATCTGGTTTTCATGGAAAAAATGTTTGTCTGACACACTATCATGGCAGCAACTTGCCTTAGGGCTTATCCCGTTGGCCGGGGCTGTCCTGCTACTAGGAATGACGCCTGTTGTTTTTCGTCTTGTCGAACCTGCTCTTTGGGTACAAAAAGGCCTATTTGTCCTGCAGCAATTACTTTTACTTATTGCCTTGCTGCTATCGATATGGCTGGGATGGAAATTGATTGTTCCCAAAAACAGCCTGAAAACTTTTGCCAGTATGACAACTTATTGCATGGCAGCTGTCATACCTGCTGTTTTCTGGTCTATTGTTTTTTGGATGCAAATCCGATCCTGAGCATCCACCTCATTGCATCTAGGCAACATCGGCCATTTCTTCCTGGGATTTTATTGTTTCTTCTAGCTGGCTGAAATCAAGCTTGATTTTTTCATCATCTATATCAACAATAACTGTTCCTCCGGAGACAAGACGCCCAAACAACAACTCATCTGCCAAGGCACGGCGGATCAGATCCTGAATCAAACGCACCATCGGTCTTGCTCCCATTAACGGATCAAAACCTTTTTTCGCCAAATATTTTCTGAGGTCGTCTGTAAAGATGGCTTCCACTTTTTTCTCATGCAGTTGTTCTTCCAACTGGAACAGGAACTTGTCAACCACACGCAAAATGATATCCTCATCAAGTGCACGGAAACTGATAATGGCATCCAATCGATTGCGAAATTCTGGTGTGAACATGCGTTTAATATCTGCCATTTCATCGCCAGCCTGTTTTTGATTTGTGAATCCAATACTCGATTTTTGGAGACTTTCCGCACCGGCATTTGTTGTCATGATAATGATCGTATTACGGAAATCCGCCTTGCGGCCATTATTATCTGTTAACGTGCCATGATCCATAACCTGGAGTAATACACTGTAGACATCCGGATGCGCTTTTTCAATTTCATCCAAAAGAAGTACTGCATGTGGTTTTTTCGTAATGGCTTCAGTTAAAAGACCTCCCTGATCAAAACCGACATAGCCCGGAGGTGCACCAATCAATCGGGATACGGCATGACGTTCCATGTATTCGGACATATCAAAGCGGATAAGTTCAATCCCCAGCACAAAAGCAAGTTGTCTGGCCACTTCTGTTTTTCCGACACCTGTCGGCCCCGAAAAAAGGAATGCGCCAATTGGTTTATCCGTCTTCCCTAAACCAGCACGAGCCATTTTTATACTGGCTGCCAACGCGTCAATAGCCGCATCCTGCCCAAAGACCACATTTTTCAGATCCCGATCCAAATTCTTAAGTTTGCTTCGATCATCCTGATTAACCGTCTGGGGCGGAATACGGGCAATTTTGGAAATGATATCCTCAATTTCTGCTTTGCCAATCGTTTTTTTCTGCTTGGATTTGGGAAGAATACGTTGAGCTGCACCAGCCTCATCAATAACATCAATCGCTTTATCCGGAAGATGCCGGTCATTGATAAAACGGGCAGAAAGTTCAACGGCGCTTGTCAGTGCAGAAGCCGAATAGCGGACATTATGATGATCTTCGAAACGGGACTTCAAACCTTGAAGAATTTTAACCGTCTGTTCAATGGTGGGTTCATGTATATCGATTTTCTGGAATCGTCTTGCCAATGCATGATCTTTTTCAAAAACCCCGCGAAATTCACCAAATGTTGTTGCTCCAATACATTTCATCTGGCCATTGGACAATGCCGGTTTTAGCAGGTTTGAGGCATCAAGCGTCCCCCCTGAAGTGGAACCGGCTCCAATAATGGTATGAATTTCATCAATAAAGAGAATCGTGTTCGGATTGTCTTCCAATTGTTTCAATACAGCTTTTAACCGTTGTTCAAAATCACCCCTGTATTTGGCTCCAGCCAGCAAGGCTCCCATATCCAGTTCATAAACAATGGCCTCTTTCAAAATTTCAGGAACATTACCTTTGGAAATTCGCCATGCCAGACCTTCTGCTATGGCAGTTTTTCCCACACCTGCCTCACCAACCAATAAAGGATTGTTTTTTCTTCTTCGACATAAAACCTGAATAACCCGATCCACTTCCTCTTCACGCCCGATCAATGGATCAATCCGGCCGGATAACGCCTGGCTATTCAGATTTCTCGTATACTGATCCAATGCCGTTTCTTGTTGCGGGGTAGCTGTCGCAGCCTCCTCCGCCTTGTCCGAGGGAACGCCATGGTTGATAAAGGATTCGTGGAG
>CAZAIY010000247.1:0-2363 GCA_964485295.1 uncultured Oxalobacter sp.
GCTCAGCAGGAAGAGGCTGTCCCTCAGTAATATAATTTTGCGCATTTTGCAATTTTGCTTCGGGATCCGATGTTTCAGGAAAACTGACGTAAACACAAGACGTTAGAAGTATGGAAAACAGTAAAGTGAAAATGGTCAATGGTTTTTTCATTTGCGCTTTCCTTTTAGAATGAATGGAATTCTTTCAAAACCTGTCGCTATTTTTTGCTTATGTCGTGCGCTCATCATGTTTTTTAGGTAAACTTAACATTGGCAAGACCGTAAGAACTTCCTATTATAGTCTATCAAGGTATGCTGATAAGTCTGTTTGTGATTTAGAGGTTCACTATGATGTTGTTTTTTTGCTGTATTCCTGTTTTCTTGTTTTTTGGATTGTTAGGGTTATTTGTTTTCTGTCGCATGACAGATGAGATGGAAACAAAAGAAGCAGGAATTCCTTGTCAGGAACATCCGGACAAAAACCTGCCTCTTTATAATAGAGGTCATTGTGATCGGTATTCAGTGGGTACTTTTTCCTGGTAGTGCAGGAAATAAAGCAAAATCTTGTCGTAGGTGCTGTTTTTCTTTACCATGTATTTCCCTTTCTCTGCAGAAGAAGGTAAACTGCTGAATTTTTTTAGTAAGCGATTGACGCATGGATTTATCCTCTTCCACATCTCATCTTGATATTGCCAATGAAGTTGCACGTCGTAGAACTTTTGGCATTATTTCCCACCCTGATGCAGGGAAAACAACATTAACAGAGAAACTGCTTCTTTTTTCGGGAGCCATTCAGCTTGCAGGAACGGTAAAAGCCAGAAAAAGTGCAAGGCATGCGACTTCAGATTGGATGGATATTGAAAAGCAAAGAGGTATTTCTGTTGCAAGTTCAGTCATGCAATTTGACTATCGCGATCATATTATCAATCTGCTTGATACTCCCGGACATCAGGATTTTTCAGAAGATACCTATCGTGTATTGACAGCAGTAGATACAGCGTTGATGGTAATTGATGCCACTCGGGGTGTTGAATCGCAAACGATCAAATTACTGGAAGTGTGCAGGATGCGCAATACCCCGATTATTACATTCATGAATAAGTTGGATCGGGAAACAAGAGACCCGCTTGAATTATTGGATGAAGTGGAATCTGTTCTCAAGATTCAGTGTGCACCGATTACCTGGCCTATTGGAATGGGAAAGAATTTTCGGGGGGTATATCATCTTCTGCGTGATGAAGTCATGCTATTTGAGGCGGGAAATGAAAGGGCGGATCAAGCATTTGAAGTCATATCAGGCATAGACAATCCTCGATTAACTGAAATGTTTCCACATGAAATGCAGCAATTGAAAATGGAAGTGGAGTTGGTTCATGGCGCTTCCAATGCTTTTGATCTGGAGCAATTTCTTGCCGGCACATTAACACCTGTTTTTTTTGGATCTGCAATTAATAATTTTGGGGTACGTGAAATTCTGAATGCATTGCTGGACTGGGCGCTACCCCCTGGAAAAAGGGATGCCACTGTCAGGACAGTGGCACCGACTGAAAAAGCATTTTCAGGATTCGTTTTTAAGATTCAGGCCAACATGGATCCCGCGCATAGGGATCGTATCGCTTTTTTGCGTGTCTGTTCAGGACGATTTGAAAGAGGAATGAAACTTCGGCATTTACGTTTGAATCGAGATGTCCGAATTTCAAGTGTCGTAACTTTTATGGCCTCTTCCCGTGAACAGGTGGAAGAAGCCTATGCGGGAGACATTATTGGCTTGCCCAATCATGGAAATATGCAAATTGGTGATAGTTTTTCTGAAGGAGAACTGCTTCAATTCACAGGGATTCCTTATTTTGCGCCTGATTTATTTCGAGTCGTCCGTATCAGAAATCCGCTCAAAATAAAACAGTTGCATAAAGGGCTTCAACAATTGGGAGAAGAAGGTGCCGTACAGGTTTTTAGACCTTTGCAAGGAAGCGATCTTATTTTAGGTGCAGTAGGAGTACTTCAATTTGATGTTGTTTCCAGTCGATTAATGAATGAGTATGGCGTTGATGCTGTATTTGAGGGAACCTCCATTAGCAGTGCAAGATGGGTAACTTGCGAAGATAAACGAATACTCGCTGATTTTGAAAAAGCCCTGTCCCATAATCTGGCTTATGATGCCGCCGGTAATTTGGCCTACTTGGCAACGTCCCCGGTAAACTTGAGACTGACAGAGGAACGGTGGCCTCAATTGGTATTTCATACAACTCGTGAACATGCACTAAAACTGGAAACGAATGGTTAATCCAGTATTTTTCGAATGATTCTGCAAGGATTGCCCGCTGCAATAACATTTGGAGGGATGTTTCGTGTTACGACACTGCCTGCCCCAATAGTTGTACCGT